>DIKC01000029.1 GCA_002421565.1 Desulfobulbaceae bacterium UBA5628
ACAAGTGCCGGTAAAGATCGGTATCACGCATGGTTCACCTCCTGGTTTTTTGGCGGTGAGTGTAGCATGAAAACCGACTCCGGCAAAATCGGAAAGGGTTGCTACGCT
The DNA here is from genome assembly GCA_002421565.1 of Desulfobulbaceae bacterium UBA5628. Lineage (GTDB taxonomy): Bacteria > Desulfobacterota > Desulfobulbia > Desulfobulbales > Desulfurivibrionaceae > UBA5628. The sequence goes on from DIKC01000029.1 coordinate 109, forward strand.
ACGAGATTTTTGGGGTCTCTTCGCTCCGCAACCCGACTTTATTCAGATGGTGCCATACTCGCCGGGAAGTATGGAGGTTACCCACTGACTTCCCGGAAGGACCAGAAAAGAATATTTCCAAAGTCATGCATGGAAAACAGCGAGAGATTGTGGGGCAAGAATCGTGGTATGAAATCCTTGAGGGTTTAAAGCTTCTTGCGGAGCCGAGAGAATTGTAGCTTACATTCGCCCGTTTACCAGGGATCGGCCAGCAGGGCCAGCAGTTCTTCGGCCTTGAGGCCGTGGCCGCCCCGGGCGCCGGCCAGCAGGTCGTCGGCCAGTTTTTTCTTGTGCTGGTGCAGTTCCCGGATTTTTTCCTCGATGGTGCCGGTGGTGATCAGCCGGTAGGTGGTGACCGGCCGTTTCTGGCCGATCCGGTGCGCCCGGTCGGCGGCCTGGTCTTCCACCGCCGGGTTCCACCAAGGGTCGAGGTGGATGACGTAATCAGCGGCGGTCAGGTTGATCCCCTGGCCCCCGGCCTTCAGGCTGATCAGAAAAAGATCGCCCTTGCCGGCCTGGAAGGCGGCCACTCGCTCCTGCCGCACCAGGGGCGGGGTGCGGCCGTCCAGATACTGGTAGCTGATCCCTTCCCGGTCGAGAAATTCCCGCACGATTTTCAGATAATCGACAAACTGGCTGAAGACCAAGGCCCGATGCCCGTTTTCCAGCAACTCCGCCACCACCTTGCCGAAGAGATCGAGCTTGGCGCAGGGCAAGTCGGTTTCCGGCAGCACCAGCCGGGGGTGGCAGCAGACCCTTCGCAGCCGCATGATTTCGGCCAGGATTTTCAGGGGCCGGCCCCGTTCGTCCACATTGGCGTTGATGCTGCTCAGGGCTTGGCGGCGCAGGGTTTCGTAGAGGGACGCCTCTGGTTTGCTCATTTCCACCTGGAGGGTGATTTCGGTCTTGGGCGGCAATTCCCGCAGCACTTCCGATTTCAGGCGGCGGAGGATAAAGGGATGGATCAGCCGCCGCAGCCGTTCGCTCGCCTCCCGGTCGCCGGTCTGCCGGATGATGGGGGCGGCGAACCGGCGGTTGAAGCGCTCCAAGGGGCCGAGCAGACCGGGATTGATGAAGCGGAACAGGGTCCACAGTTCGCCCAGGTGGTTTTCCACCGGGGTGCCGGTGGTGATCAGTTTGAAATCCCCTTGCAGCTTCATCGCCGCCCGCGACCGCTTGGTGAGGAAATTCTTGATCGCCTGGGCCTCGTCGAGGACGATGGTTCGCCAATGGGGCTGGGCCAGGGTTTCGGTTTCCCGGCGGAGCATGGCGTAGCTGCCGATCACCAGGTCGAACGGCCCAATATCCTGGAGCAGGGAGCGGCTGCTTCGGTCGCTGAACAAAATGATCTTGAGTTCCGGGGCAAAGCGGCGGGCCTCCTCGGCCCAGTTGAGGCAAACCGAGGTCGGGGCCACCACCAGGGTCGGCCCCTCGACGGCCCGCGCCAGGATCAGGGCCAGGGCCTGAACCGTCTTGCCCAGCCCCATGTCGTCNNTCGTCGGCCAGGCAGGCGCCGAGCCCGAGATGGGCCATCCGGGCCAGCCATTGGTATCCTTCCAGTTGATAATCGCGCAGTTCGGCCCGCAGCCCGGCCGGTGGCGGCGGGTACAGTTCCCGGCTTTCCCGCAGGCGGTTGACGAATTGATGCCAGTGCCGGTCGCCGCTGATTTTGGCCGCGGGGCCGGCGCTTTCCTGCAACAGGTGGGCGGCCAGAGGATGGAGGCGGGGGCCGGTTTCCTTGCGGATTTCGGCATAGGCCCGGATTTCATCGAGCTTGCGCCGCAACTCTTCGGTCAGCGCGAGGAACTGCCCATGTCCCAAGGGCAGGAAACGGCCGGGAGCGCGGCTGCTCAGTTCCAGCAGTCGGCCGAGATCCAGGGCCAGGCCGTTGTCCAGCTTGAGGGAGCCGCGCAGTTCAAACCAGTCGCGGCTTTGGTGAAGCCCCAGGCGGAGGCGGTTCATCCCGGCCGGAGGGCTGACCGACAGCCGTTCCCCTTCCGGCCATTCCAGCATGATTTCCGGCGCCTGGGCCCGCAACTGGCTGAGCAGATGAAGACAATCTTCCGGATTTTTCAGGGACCATTCCCAGGCTCTGCCTTCCTGCTCGGCCAGCAGCGGCAGGCGTTGGAGCAGTGCTTCGGCGTTGGCCTCCTCGGTTGCCAGGTTGCGGCGGATATGGCGGGTCTGGCCGTGGATGGCGGCGGTCATTCCGATCGGGCCAAGGCCGGGTTTGCAGGCCGGGCCGCCGGGGCCGAAAGGCCGCACCTGCATGCTCGCCCGCAGTCCGGCCCGGAAGGGGAGCAGTTGCAGGACGATCCGGCTGTCTGCTTCCTCCGGGTCGCGCTGGTCGCTGAGCGAGGTGTGGATGGTAAGTCCCGGGGCGAGGGCGGCCAGCTCGGCCCGTAACTCGGCTTCAGCCTCGCGTGGCCGTAAACGTCCTTCCGGCCCGAGCAAGGCGGCGATCTTCCGGTGCTGTTCGTTAAAGAAGACCACCCGGTAGCGCCCCATGCCTTCCGCCACCAGCACCGGGTTCTGTTCGCCGGGCAGGGGCAGGAGGCGGGCCAGCAGGTTGCCGTTGGCAGCGGTTTCGATGAAAATTTCCGGTTCGCCCCGGACCAGGGTGATTTGGCCGTGGGGATCGTCGGCCGGGAAAAGGTAGGGATGGCCGATCAGGCTGGTGGTGGCGGCGGCCGGATCGATCACGAAACGTTCGCCGCCGTTGCCGTATTCCCGGCGGATGCAGGCGCGGATTGCCTGGTCGTGGTTGCCGAGATAGGAGGGCCGGTCGGGGCGAGCCAGTTGCCTGAGGGCCACCGGCCTTCCCTTGCGCCAGTTGCCGGCGGCCAGCCGTCGTTGCAGGCGGGGAGAGGCGTTGAATAAGTTCAAGGCGGGATCGTAATCAAGCAACCAGGCCAGCCGGAGATCGGGCAGGTCGGGGCTGGGCGGTTCTTGTTCATCGGCGCTTTCCAATGCCTTGAGGGCGTATTGCCAAGCTTCCTGGCCTTGGATGATGTCATTCAGGCTGATCAGGGGGTGTTCTTTCGCTGGGCCTTCCTCGCCCAAAACTTCCCGGCAGACTGCGGCGATCCAGGCAAAATCGGCGCTCTCCGCCCTTGCCGCCAGAGCCCGCAGTTGATGGCGCAATTTTTCCGGCAAGGGCCGCTTGAACCAGATATGGGCCAGTCCTTGAAAAAGGGGGAGGAGGCCGTCCGGCCCGGTCGGCGGCTGCTGGCCGAAGAGGAGGCGTTCCGCCTCCGGTCGGCGATTGCCCAGCATCGCCGTCACTCCCCGCAAGAGTTGGAGGATGTGACGCAGAGGGTTGTGTGGCTGATGTTGTTCCAGGTGATCGATAAAGGCGTTGATCGTGATCAGGTGGGCGTGGTTGTCGATGGCCAGCAGGGTCAGAAGATAAAAAAGTCCTTCCGGGCCGGTGAAGCATGCCTCCGGATTGTGGTTGCGGCGGCGCAGTTGTTCGAGATCGGCGCTGAAAGAGGCATGGGCCGCCGGGAGATCGTGGTCGAGAAAATGGAGCCAGCCCTGCAAGCCGAGGCCGGATAGGGTTTGGCGTTGGCGGCTCAGGTGGCGGCGCGCCTCATCCCGGCGGCCCTGGAGGAGGAGGGCGGCGACCAGAAAATAGCGGAAGGATGCTTTGAATTCGGCCGGGATTTTGGCCAGGGTGGCGGGTTTGCTCAGAAAATCGATCAGCGGCGAGAGGGATTGCAGGCTCCTTAAACCCTCCCGGAACATGGCGTGGAGGGCATAGAATTGGATTTGCAGCGGCAGGCGGCCGAACCGGGCCGGCTCAAAGGGGGCGGTGCAGATCGCCAGCACCGGATCCGGCAGGCGGCCTTCCCCGTCCAGTTGGAAATATGCCAGCAGGCCGGTATGGAAACCGTCCTCATCCTTGGCCATGATCGCCTGCCGCAACAGGGCGCAAATCCGCAAATACTCCGCCGGGGGCGGCTGCTGGTCGGGAATGGCGGCAATAGATATCTGATTCATCGTTTTTTCTGATCCGAAGCGGGAAAACGTTTAGTATAGCGTATTTTGTCAGCCCGTGCTGGTTTTTGTGGGGAGTTGATTAAGAAACGAGAACGATTCTTGTTGTAAAAAAATAAATTTTGTTGAACAATATCGCCCGAAGGCTGGTCATCAGTGAACGAAGTTTAATTATCAAAATGGAGACGGATTATGGCTTTGGTTACCTGGAAGGAAGATTATGTGGTAAATGTGCGGGAAATCGACGAACAGCACAAGAAGTTGATCGCCATGATCAACGAACTTCATGACGCCATGATGGCCCAGAAGGCCAAGGAGGTGCTGGGGCCGCTGCTTTCCAAGCTGGTCAATTATTGCGCCAGCCATTTTGCCACCGAGGAACGGCTGTTCAAGACCCACGGCTACCCGGAATATGACGACCACAAGGCCAAGCACGACAAGATGACCGCCAAGGTACTGGCCTTGCAGAATGACTGGAAGGCGGGTAAGGTCAATCTCACTCTGGATGTGATGAAATTCCTCAAGGATTGGCTGGACAAACACATCCTGGGCACGGACAAGAAATATGGCCCTTTCCTTAATAGCAAGGGTGTTAATTAATCGGATTTAAAGGAGGTTTTTATGTTCAGCAGGGATGAGGCCCGGCCGTTGACGATCCGGGAAATGGAGGAGGCGAGAAGCGCCGAGGCAATGGTGGGGCGGAGTGTCGCCGGCCAGGCCGCCACCTATTTTCTGGCCAAGGTCTTCAACTGGATGGCGGTCGGTTTGGGTCTTACCGGCCTGGTCGCCTTTTTGATGACCCGTTCGCCGGCCGCCATGCAGTTGATCTTCGGCAACCCCCTGCTTTTCTACGGCCTGATTTTCGGGGAGCTGGGGCTGGTTATCTATCTTTCGGCCCGGGTGGAAAAGATGGCCGCCGGTACCGCCACCAAGCTTTTTCTCCTTTACGCCGGCCTCAACGGGGTGACCCTTTCCGCCATTCTCCTGATGTACACCGGCGCCTCGGTGGCGGCCACCTTCTTTGTCTCTGCCGGGATGTTCGGCGGCATGGCGATCTACGGGATGGTCACCAAAAAGGATTTGAGCAGTTGGGGCTCGTTCCTCTTCATGGGGCTGATCGGGATCATCATCGCCGCAGTGGTCAATTTCTTCCTGAAAAGCCCGATGATTTCCTGGGTGATTTCCGGGGTCGGGGTGCTGGTCTTCACCGGCCTTACCGCCTATGACGTGCAGAAGATTTCCCGGATCGGAGCGGGCGGGATCATGGAGCAGGGCGAGGGCGCGATCCGCAAGGGGGCGATCCTCGGGGCGCTTACCCTTTATCTCGACTTCATCAATCTCTTTCTGATGCTGCTCCGCTTCATGGGCGACCGTCGCTAACGGTTGCCGGATAGACGGAAAAAGGGGCAACCAGTCAGCTTTTCGCTGATCGGTTGCCCCTTTTTTTATCTCCTGCCGTTGGCTATTTGCTGCCGTATTGGCGGCTGTATTTTTCCTGGAGTTCGGCCAGAACCGCCAGATAATGCTCGCGGCCGTTGAGGGTGGTGGCGGTTTTCATCTCCTCCCGCAGGGAATTGAGGGAGGGGCGGATGTCGAGGCCGTGCCGGTTAAGGGTCTGGTCGTTGGCCTGATCGAGGATCATGATCGAGTAATACTTGACCAGCAAGCGCACCCGCGATTCCCGGCGGAAGAGATAGGAGCGGCCGCCCAGGGTATTGAGGAAAAAACCGGCGTATTCGTAAAGGCCGGCCAGGGGCAGCTTGACTTTGATGCCCTGGTCGGGACAGTCGGGGGCGGCCAGGGACCAGCGATGAAAAAGCTCCATGGTCGATTCCAGACTGCCCCCTTCCCGGAGGAGAATATCCTTGACCAGCAGGACATCATCTTTCCGCAGCACCTGATAGAAATGGGCGGTGTTGTTGAGAATCGCCAGCAGGCTGGAGGTTTCTCCGGCAACCATGGGCGGATCGGCGAGCAGCCGGTCGATCAGACCGGCAAAGTAATCATGGCTGTCGGCGGGTAGTTTCCGCTGCTTGATGTAGTCGCGCTGGTCAAGCTGGGCAAAGAATTCCTTGATCCGGCGGCTCAATTCGGTGCAGGCATCTTCCGGGGCCGGGGGAATGAACTGCTCCCTGGTGGTCGGCCCGGCCGGGAGGGGTGCTTGTTCCGCGTCCGCCATTGGTTGGGGCGCCGAGGCGACCGGGGCCGTCTCTTCGGTGGCGGCCGGCGGCGCGGTGGAAATGGCCGGTTCCTTGGGGGTCAGCACGAATTTCCAGACCGCAAAACCAAGGATGGCCGCCACCGCCAGCGCGATCAGGATGATCGGCAGGGCGGAATTTTGCTTGATGCTCCGTTTGTCCGGATCAGTCATGGCACTATCTCCCTAAAGATTGGTAAGGCGTATTCGCTGACACTATAGCGGAGAACGGGATTAAGGTCAAACGGACGAACTGCTTGCGTTACCGAAAAAGACGGGCATAATAGATTGGGGGCGGGCGAGACGGGCCGCCAGTGATGCTCGGCGGATAAAAAAAGAGGCGCGGCGGAAATGACGGGCGTGATTATGGAAAAATGGTTGGAAAAGTGGCTGCCTTTCGTGGCCAAGAGTCCGGAGGCCCAGGTAGCCTGGCTGGTGCGGGTGTTGCGTAAAAACATTCTCAGCCCGGCCGAGATTACCCCCTATATTCGTCTTTTGCTGGAGCCGGATGATCTGGAAATAAAGGCCAGAATCGCCGCCTGCTTGCGGCGGCTTGACGCGGGGATCTGCGAACGGCTGACCGCGGCGGCGGAAATTTACGATCTGCCCAAGCTCTTTGCGATGCTGCCGGCAATCACCACCGAACAGGCGATGATCGCCCTGGCCAAAGTGCCGCCCCCCTACGAAAAAAACTCCGCCCAGGTTCAGGATCGGCTTTTTCACGCAGTGTACAACCAGTCGCCGGAGCGTTTCAGCGAGGCGGTGGACAGGCTACGGCAACATGGCCAGGCCCCGGCCGGTTTTGACCAGGCCCATGCCCGCTTCCTGGATCTGCTGGAGGATGAAAAGCTGCTCTCCGCCCTTTATCCCAAGGCCCGCGCCAAGATGGAGCCGGACCTGGAGAGTTTGCTTTAAACGATGTCCTATCAATACAGCTGCATCATTCCGGTGCGTGATCGTTGCCGGTTGGTTCAGGAGGCGGTGGCCTCGGTTCTGGCCCAGGAGGCGGAAGGCGGCGAGATCATCGTGGTTGACGATCATTCCCGGGACGGGGTGGCGCAGGTATTGGCCGCCCGTTTTCCCCAGGTGCGGCTGTTGCGCCTGAACGATGAGTCTTCCGGCCCGGGGGCGGCCCGCAATGCCGGAGTGGCGGCGGCCTCCTCCGAGGTGATCATGTTTCTCGATTCCGATGATCGTTGGACTCCCGATCATGCCGGCCGTCTTTTGGCCGCCCTGGAGCGGGGCTTTGCCGTGGCCTACGGCCCGACCCGCACCCTGGATCAGATCAACGGCGGCGAATTTGCCGTGCCGGCGGCGGGCGAGGAAATCGAGGGCGATTGTTTCAGCGCCCTGCTCCACTGGTGTTTTTTGCTGCCCTCGGCAATGGCTCTCAGCCGGGCCGCTTTTATCCGGAGCGGCGGTTTCGGCCCCGGCGACCTGGGTGAGGATTGGGGATTTTTTCTCCGCCTGAGTCGTGGTCATCATTTTGCCTTTGCAAGCGGGCCGCCCCTGACCGTC
>DIKC01000178.1:0-468 GCA_002421565.1 Desulfobulbaceae bacterium UBA5628
AGCTGCTTGGTAATCTGCTCGATAATCGCCTCGTCGCCGTGGGTGACCAGGGTCAGGCAGGAAACGTCCTTCTCCAGGGTCTCCGCCACCGAGAGGCTGTCGATATTGAATCCACGGCCGCTGAAAAGGCCGGTGACCCGGGAAAGAACCCCGGGTTTGTTTTGCAGCAATACGGAAATGGTATGTCGCATGGCTCGTCCTGTTCGCTGTTGTTCTTGCCGTTAAACCAGTAACATTTCGGTGGTGGCCTTGCCGGCCGGAACCATGGGATAAACGCCTTCCTCGCGGGAGATGACGAAGTCCATGATCACCGTGTTTTTGGTCTTGAGGGCCTCCTTGATCACCGGTTCCACCTCGCTCGGCTTGGTGGCCCGTAGCCCCACCGCCCCGTAAGCCTCGGCCAGCTTAACAAAGTCCGGGGCCACGTCCAGGGTGGTATGGGCGTATTTTTTGTCGTAGAACAACTCC
>DIKC01000178.1:542-2583 GCA_002421565.1 Desulfobulbaceae bacterium UBA5628
TCATCTGGATCGAGCCGTCGCCGGCAATGTCGATTACCGTCCGATTGGGGGCCGCCATCTGGGCCCCGATCGCGGCCGGAAAGCCGTAGCCCATGACCCCCAGCCCGCCGGAGGTGAGAAAAGCGCGGGGCTTGTTGAAGTGGTAAAACTGGGCCGCCCACATCTGGTTCTGGCCCACTTCGGTGGAGATAATCGCCTCGCCCTTGGTCAGTTCGTGCAGTTTCTGGACCACGAACTGGGGCTTGATCACCCCGGCCTCCTCGACATAACCGAGAGGGTGCTTGATCTTCCACTCCTTGATCTGCTTGTGCCAGGCCTTGTGCTTGTCCTTGCTCTCCTTGGCCTTGAAGTCGCTGCTCCGGTCAAACCAGGCATTTATCGCGGTCAGGGCGTGACGGCAGTCGGCCACCAAGGGAATGTCCACCCGCACGTTCTTGCTGATCGAACTGGGGTCGATGTCGATATGGATGATCTTGGCATGGGGGGCAAAGGCGTCGATTCGGCCGGTGACCCGGTCGTCGAAGCGGGCCCCCACCGCGATCAGGAGATCGCAATTGGCCACCGCCATGTTGGCGAAATAGGTGCCGTGCATCCCCAGCATTCCCATGCTGAGCGGATCGGTGCCGGGAAAGCCGCCCAGCCCCATGAGAGTCATGGTCACCGGGATGTCGAGCTTCTTGGCCAATTCAGTAAGGGAGTCACTGGCATTGCCGAGGATCACCCCGCCGCCGGCGTAAATCACCGGCCGTTCGGCCTTGAGCATCGCCTGGCAGGCCTTCTCCACCTGGCCGGGATGGGGTTCGTAGGTGGGACGGTAGGTCCGCATCTTGATCGGTTCCGGGTCCGGGAACTTGACCTGAGCGTTGATCACGTCCTTGGGCAGATCGACCAGAACCGGGCCGGGCCGGCCGCTGCGGGCCAGATGAAAGGCCTCGCGGATGGTGGGCACCAGATCGTCCGGGTTCTTGACCAGATAGTTATGCTTGGTCACCGGCCGGGTGATCCCGACGATATCCACTTCCTGGAAGGCGTCGTTGCCGATCAACATGGTCGGCACCTGGCCGGTGAAGACCACCATCGGAATCGAATCGCAATAGGCCGAAGCAATGCCGGTCACGGTATTGGTGGCGCCGGGGCCGGAGGTAACCAGGGCCACCCCCACCTCGCCCTTGACCCGGCCATAGGCATCGGCGGCATGGACCGCCGCCTGTTCGTGGCGAACCAAAACGTGGGTAAGTTTCTCGGCCCGCAGCAGTTCGTCGTAAAGATCGATGACCGCGCCGCCGGGAAATCCGAAGATAACCTCGACTCCCTGTTCTTCCAGGCACTTGATGAATGCCTGCGCTCCTCTCATCTTCTGCATAGAATCTTCCCTGCCTGTGGTGAACTGATGAAGGGCGGCCTTGTCAACAAAACGTGACGCCCGACGGTAAAGGAAAATGTTGCTTACCGTATGCCATAGCCGCTTGTCAAGCGATTCCGGGAGGCCGCCGGCAATCGGCGCTGGTAATCAGCAAGTCGCCGGGCGGGGCGGGGATGATCCCGGCCGCTCCCGCCCGCAAGAGAAACTCCCCGATCGCGGCCCGCCCCTCGCTTCCCAGGTCCAGGGAAAAATCGTTGACGTAAAGGTTGATGTGGTCGCGGATCACCGGGTCTGCCAGTTCTCCGGCGTGTCGGCGGATATAGGGCATGGCTTGATCCGGCGTTTGCCGGGCCTGGAGCAGGCTTTGGCGGATGGCCTCTTCCACTGCCGCGATCCGCTCCCGCCCCAGGGAACGTAGGATGGCGATCCCGCCCAGGGGGATGGGATAACAGGTGGTCTTTTCCCACCAAGCCCCCAGATCCCGCACCAGATGGAGGCCGTGCTGTTGATAGGTGAAGCGGCTTTCGTGGATGATCACCCCGGCATCGACCTCGCCTGCCGCGATGGCCGGCATGATCCGGTCAAAACGCATCACCCTGGTGGTCAAGGCAACGGGGGAATACATCCGCAGCAGCAGAGCCGCCGTGGTGAGCCGGCCCGGAACAGCGATGGTCAAAC
>DIKC01000025.1 GCA_002421565.1 Desulfobulbaceae bacterium UBA5628
ACACCCCGTTCTTCAACGGCTACCGGCCCCAGTTCTACTTCCGGACCACCGACGTGACCGGGGTTGTAACCCTGCCGGAAGGGGTTGAGATGGTAATGCCCGGCGACAACGTAACGGTTGACGCGGAACTGATCACCCCGATCGCGATGGACGAAGGTCTGCGGTTTGCGATTCGGGAAGGCGGCCGCACCGTGGGCGCCGGCGTGGTTAATAAGATTATTGCCTGAGACAGGTAGGGAAAAACGATGATTAATACCCAGAAGATTCGGATCAGGCTGAAGGGCTACGACCATAAATTGATCGACCAGTCCACCGGCGAGATCGTCGAGACCGCCAAGCGAACCGGCGCCACCGTGGCCGGGCCGATTCCGCTGCCGACCTCGATCAACAAGTATTGTGTGTTGCGCGGTCCCCATGTGGACAAGAAATCCCGCGAGCAGTTTGAAATGCGGACCCATCGCCGGTTGCTGGATATTCTTGAACCGACCCAGCAGACCATCGACGCCCTGATGAAATTGGAACTCTCCGCCGGGGTGGACGTGGAAATCAAGCTGTAGCGGTTATTAATTGACATCCGGTGAACGGATAAACAGGACAACGGGCAGGAACGAACATGTCGAAACACATGGGAATTTTAGGTAAAAAAATGGGCATGACCCGGATCTTTTCCGAGGCCGGGGCCGCCATTCCGGTGACCGTGATTGAAACCGGTCCTTGTGTGGTTCTCCAGAAAAAGAGCGCCGACAAGGAAGGGTACAACGCCATCCAGGTAGGTTTCGGGGCCAAGAAGGAAAGCCGGCTGAGCAAGCCGGAGGCCGGTCACGCCAAGGCCGCGGCCAAGGGCGGTTTTTATCACATCAAGGAATTCCGGGTATCCGATCCGAGTCAGTATGAGATCGGCCAGGAGATTCTGGTCGGCGATATTCTGAGCGTCGGGGAACTGGTTGATGTCCGGGCTCAAACCAGGGGCCGCGGCTTCCAGGGCGTGGTTCGGCGATACGGTTTCAAGGGCGGGCGCGCCACCCACGGCTCCATGTTCCATCGGGCTCCCGGTTCCATCGGTTGTAGCGCCTGGCCGAGCCGGGTGGTTAAGGGTAAGCGGATGCCGGGCCAGATGGGCTCGAAGTTCATTACCAAGAAGAACTGTACCATTATTGATATTCGTCCGGAGCAGAATGTGCTGGTGGTAAAGGGCAGCGTGCCCGGCGCTTCGGAAGGAATTATTCAGATCTTCAAGAAGTAGAGATCAGCAAATCCGCGGTTGGGGGTGCCGAGTATGGCCGTTACGGAAATTTACAATATCAGGAAAGAGAAGGTGGGAGACATCGAGTTGAACGATGCCCTCTTCCAAGTCGAGGTCAATCCTCATCTTCTGCATGACATCGTGCGGATGCAGCGCGCCAATCGGCGGGCCGGCACCGCCTGCACCAAGACCCGGGCCGAGGTCAGCGCCAGCGGCAAAAAGCCTTGGAAGCAGAAGGGCACCGGCCGGGCTCGTTCCGGCAGCCGCAAATCGCCGCTTTGGCGGGGTGGTGGCACCGTGTTTGGGCCGCAACCGCGAAGCTACGCCTTCACCATGCCGCGCAAAGCCCGCAAACTTGGGCTGCGGATGGCTTTGAGCTCCCGCTTCGGCGATCAGATGGTGGTGGTGCTGGATGATTTTACCCTGGAAGCGATCAAGACCAAGCGCTTCCTGGAAGTGATGGATGCCTTTGCGATCAAGAACGCCTTGATCGTGGTGCCGGAGTCCAACGATCATCTGGAGCGTTCGGCCCGCAACGTTCACGGCTTCAAGGTGATGCCCACCGCCGGCCTCAATGTTTATGACATCCTCCTGCATCAGCACATCGTGCTGGTTCAGCCTTGTCTTGATCAGTTGGAAAAGAGGTTGCTCTCATGAAGGATATTTACGGCGTACTTAAACGGCCCCGGCTGACCGAAAAGGGCATGGGGCTGCAGGAAGAGCACAACCAGATCGTGCTCCAGGTTGATCGGCAGGCCAATAAGGTCGAGATCAAGAAGGCGGTAGAGGCGATCCTCAACGTCAAGGTCGAGTCGGTACGGACCGCCAACATGCCTGGTCGGCAAAAGCGGCTTGGCAAAAACATCGGCCGGACCTCCGACTGGAAAAAGGCCTTTGTCTCCTTGAGTCGGGACAGTAAAGTCGATTTTCTCGGCGAGTTGTAATCCGAGCCGGTCGGAATCAGGAATAAACAGGAATCAGGATTATATTCCGCAAATCTGCGAGCGGGGTTTGAGATGGCATTAAAGACATACAATCCGACATCACCGGGTAGACGTACGCTGGTAACCGTGGTCAATGACGAGCTCTCCAAGGAGCGTCCGGTCAAGGGACTGGTTCACAGCCTGAACCGGGCCGGCGGCCGCAACAACTACGGGCGGGTGACCTCCCGCCACCTGGGCGGCGGTCATAAGCGCAAGTATCGGCTGATCGATTTCAAGCGGGACAAGGTGGGCATCCCGGCCAAGGTGGCGGCCATCGAGTATGACCCCAACCGCACCGCCAATATCGCTCTCCTCCATTACGTGGACGGAGAGAAGCGCTACATCCTGTCGCCGGTGGGGGTCAAGGTCGGTGATGTGATCGAAGCGGGCGACACCGTGGACATCAAGCCGGGCAACTGCATGCCGATGGGCAACATGCCGCTGGGCAGCACCATTCATAATATCGAGATGAAGATCGGCAAGGGCGGTCAGCTGGTGCGGAGCGCCGGCGGGTCGGCCCAACTGATGGCCAAGGAAGGGGAGCAGGTGCTGGTTAAACTGCCCTCCGGCGAGGTTCGCCGCTTCCATCGCCAGTGCCGGGCCAGTATCGGCCAGGTGGGCAACATCGAGCATGAAAGCCAGAAGCTGGGCAAGGCCGGACGTAATCGCTGGCTGGGTCGGCGGCCCAAGGTTCGCGGCGTGGCCATGAACCCGGTTGATCATCCCATGGGCGGCGGTGAAGGCAAGAGTTCCGGCGGCCGTCACCCGTGCAGTCCTTGGGGGATGCCGAGCAAGGGTTACAAGACCAGGAACCGCAAGGTTTCCGACAAAGATATTGTCAAGAAGAGATCCTAAGCAAGGGGGACAGACGTGGCACGATCAATCAAAAAAGGTCCGTTCATTGACGACCATCTGTTGCGGAAGGTGATGAAGGCCAGGGAAGAAGGTTCGCGCAAGGTAATCCAGACCTGGTCTCGCCGTTCCGATGTGATTCCGGAGATGATCGGCCTGACCTTTGCGGTTCATAACGGCAAAAAGTTTATCCCGGTTTTCGTGTCCGAGAACATGGTCGGTCATAAGCTGGGGGAGTTTGCCCCGACTCGCACCTATCATGGTCATACGGCCGACAAGAAGAAATAAGCCCGCTTTGCGAGCAAGGTTCAAGGAGTAGACAAGGTCATGGAAGCAACATCGCGTGCCCGTTATATCAGGATTTCTCCCCAGAAGGCCCGGCTGGTCGCCGACCTGGTAAGGGGTCAGAAGGTGGAAACGGCCATCAACACCCTGCGCTTCATGCCCAAGAAAGGGGCGCGGATTCTCCGCAAGGTGCTGGAGGCGGCTCTGGCCAACGCGAGCCAGAACGACTCCATTGACGTGGACACCCTCTATGTCAAGACTATTCATATCGACGGCGGCCCCATGCTGAAGCGGATAAGGCCGATGCCCATGGGCCGGGCCGGGCGGATTTTGAAGCGTACCAGCCATATCACCATCGTGCTGGACGAACAGTAAGCCATTATTTATCAGGATCGCAACTTAGGGTAACGGAGGCAGGATTTTGGGTCAGAAAGTCAATCCAATCGGTTTACGGCTGAACATCGTGCGGACCTGGGATTCCATCTGGTACGCGGATCGGGATTACGCCAGAAATTTCCTGGAAGACCAGAAGCTCAGGAGCTATTTGAAGAAGCGCCTGTATCATGCCGGGATTTCCAATATGCAGATTTCCCGGACCGGCGAGAAAATCCGGATCAAACTGCACACCGCCCGGCCGGGGATCGTGATCGGCAAGAAAGGGTCGGAGATTGACACCCTCAAGGGCGACTTGGAACGGCTGACCGGCCGGGAATGCGCCCTCGATATCCAGGAAGTGCGCCGTCCCGAAGCGGACGCCCAGCTGGTGGCGGAAAACGTCGCCCAGCAGCTGGAGCGGCGGGTTGCTTTTCGGCGGGCGATGAAGAAGGCGGTTAATATGGCCTTGAAGTTCGGGGCCAAAGGTATTAAGATCGCCTGTTCCGGCCGGCTCGGCGGGGCTGAGATGTCCCGTCAGGAATGGTACCGGGAGGGACGGGTACCGCTTCATACCCTGCGGGCCGATATTGATTACGGCCTGGCGGAGGCCAAGACCACCTACGGAATCATCGGGGTCAAGGTCTGGATTTTTAAGGGCGAGGTGCTGCATGACGCGGAACCCCAGGCCCTGGAAGAACAGGCGTGAATCGGAGCGACTCCGGTTTCATAACCAATCCGAGCGAAGAGAGAGCAGGTTAAAAAATGCTTAGCCCCAAAAAAGTTAAACATAGAAAGGTGTTCAAGGGCCGGATGACCGGGGTCGCCGAGCGCGGTTCCGCTATTGCCTTCGGCGAATTCGCCTTGAAGGCGGTCAGTTGCGGGACGATGACCGCCCAGCAGATCGAGGCCGCCCGTATCGCCATCAATCGCAAGATCAAGCGGGGCGGCAAGATGTGGATTCGGGTTTTTCCGGACAAGCCCTTCACCCGCAAGCCGGCCGAAACCCGGATGGGCAAAGGCAAGGGCAGCCCCGAAGGTTGGGTTGCCATTGTGCGGCCGGGCCGGATTCTTTATGAATTGGCCGGAGTTGAGGGCGATCTTGCCCGAGAGGCCTTGCGGCTGGCGGCGAATAAACTGCCGTTTCCCACTAAGATTATTGAGTTGGACAGCACGTTATGAAAAACCAGGAAGTCAAGGCAATGGGTAAGGAAGAGCTGGTCGCCAAGGCCCGGGAATTGGCCGAGGAATTGTGCAAGCTCAAGTTTCAGCACGGGATCAGACCCCTGGAGAACACCGCCAAGCTGCGGGTCTTGCGGAAGGATATTGCCCGGATCAAGACCGTGCTGCACGCGATGAACTGATGATGATCCTTAACGCCGCCGGCAACGCGGCTCATGAAGCAAAAGGCAGGTACATCAAAAGATGAGCGAGACAAAGAACGCCAAGAAGACCCGGGTCGGGACGGTGGTCAGCAACAAGATGGACAAGAGCGCGGTGGTTGAGTCCGCCAGCCTGGTTCGTCACAAACTTTACGGCAAGTATATGCGGCGGCGGGTGAAATACATGGCCCACGATCCGGAGAACACTTGCAATATCGGAGACCGGGTTCTCATTGAGGAATGCCGGCCGCTCAGCCGCCAGAAGCGTTGGCGGGTGCGGACGATCCTGGAAAAAGCGATCTAGCCGGATAACCGGATAAGAGGATAACATGATTCAGACACAGACCATATTGAATGTGGCCGATAATTCAGGGGCCAAGAAAGTGATGTGCATCCGGGTCCTGGGTGGCACCGGTCGCCGCTACGCCAGCATCGGCGACGTGGTGGTGGTCTCGGTGAAAGAGGCCATTCCCAATGCCAAGGTCAAGAAGGGCGACGTGGTCAAGGCGGTGGTGGTGCGGACCAAGAAGGAGATTCGCCGGATGGAGAATACCACCGTCCGTTTTGATGATAACTCCGCGGTCTTGATCAGCAATGCCGGCGAGCCGATCGGCACCCGTATTTTCGGGCCGGTGGCCAGGGAATTGCGGCCCCGGGGATATATGAAGATTGTGTCGCTGGCTCCCGAGGTTCTGTAAGCGGCAGGAATGTTAGCGGCCGGCGCCTTGCGCTCCGGGCGATTATGATGAGGCGATGGATATGGAAAGCGTAAAGACGCGTCTGAAAGTGAATGACCGGGTTGAGGTGATCACCGGCAAGGACAAGGGCCGGGTCGGTAAGATCATCAAGATTGACCGGAGCCGCGGCCGGGCGGTGGTGGAAAAGATCAACATGATCAAGCGCCACACCAAGCCGAGCGCCGCCAATCAGCAGGGCGGAATTATTGAAAAGGAGGGGCCGATTACCTTCTCCAACCTCATGCTGATTTGTCCCAAGTGCGCCAAAACCGCACGGATCGGCAAGAAGGTGTTGGAGGACGGCACCAGGATCAGGGTGTGTAAGAAGTGTAACGAGTCTGTCGAGGCTAAGGCCTAAGACGGATCGCTGGAGGCGATGAAGCATGGCTGGGATGAAACAACATTACCTCGATGTCTGCGTGCCGCAACTCAAGCAGGAGTTCGGCTACAAGAACATCATGGAGGTACCGAAGCTGGAAAAGATCACCCTTAACATGGGGCTGGGGGAAGCGGTGCAGAACCCCAAGATCATCGAGAGCGCCGTCCAGGAGCTGACCATGCTCGCGGGCCAGAAGGCGGTGGTCACCAGGGCGAAAAAATCGATCGCCACCTTCAAGTTACGGGAAGGGATGCCGATCGGTTGCCGGGTCACCCTCCGGGGAGATCGGATGTACGATTTCCTCGCCAAGCTGGTTCATGTAGCCTTGGCGCGGGTTCGCGACTTCCGCGGGGTGTCGTTCAAGGCCTTTGACGGCCGGGGCAACTACTCCCTGGGAATCAAGGAACACATCATCTTCCCTGAAATCGACTATGACAAGATCGACAAGATCAAGGGTTTGAACATCGCTATCACCACCACTGCCAAGAGCGACGGCGAAGGCCGTTTCCTTTTGCAGGCGCTGGGCATGCCCTTTAGAAAGTAAAGGCTGGGAGGCTTTACCGTTGGCTAAAAAATCGATGATCGCAAAGTGTAACCGGAAGCCGAAGTTCAAGGTGCGGGATTACAACCGGTGCGGCCTCTGTGGCCGGCCCCGGGCCTATTACCGGAAATTCGGGGTTTGTCGGATCTGTCTTCGGTCGCTGGCCTCCAAGGGCCAGATTGCCGGGGTGACCAAGTCAAGCTGGTAGAAATTCTCCGGCCGTTACGGAGACGGGGTGCGGATTGGGCAGGGCCTGTACCCGGTCGGCCGCTCTTCATTAAACATGGGTAACAGGAGTCAGAGCAAATGGCGATGAGTGATCCCCTGGCCGACATGCTGACCAGGATACGCAATGCCGGGATGGTAAAGCACGCGAAGGTTGACGTGCCCCTTTCCAAGACCAAAGCAGGGGTGGCCGCAATCCTCAAAGGTGCGGGCTACATCGGCGACTATCAGGTCATCGACGACCGGAAGCAGGGGATGCTGCGGATCGACCTTAAATACGACGAGCAGAACATGGGGGTGATCACCGGTATCCGGCGGGTGAGCAAGCCGGGACGGCGGGTTTACCTCAAGCATGATCAGCTTCCCAAGGTGATGAGCGGTTTCGGCATCGCCATTGTCTCCACCTCCAAGGGCATCATGACCGATAAGCAGGCCCGGGAGCAGCGGATCGGCGGCGAGTTGCTCTGCGAAGTGTGGTAATTGAAAAAATCGGCGAGTCAATCAGGGGAGTAAAGAAGTCATGTCCAGAATTGGAAAACAACCGATCGAGGTTCCCGGCAAGGTTAAGGTCGAGATCCAGGGAGTTAAGGTGACGGTGACCGGTCCCAAGGGAACGCTTGCCCGCGATATTCGGCCGGAAATCGCTTTGGAGCAGGACGACGGCCGGATTTTGGTCAAGGCCCGGGACAACAGTCAGCGGACCAGGGCCTTCACCGGCTTGACCCGAACCCTGATCAACAACATGGTGATCGGGGTTGAAAAGGGGTTCCAGAAGAAGCTGGTGGTCGAAGGAGTTGGATACCGGGTCGAGGCCAAAGGCAAGTCCTTGAATCTCAGCGTCGGTTATTCAAACCCGGTTGAATTCGCGTTGCCGGAGGGAGTGGCGGTAGGGGTGGAAAAGAACGTGGTAACCCTGGAGGCCATTGATAAGGAATTGGTTGGGCAGACCGCGGCCCGTATCCGGGATGTGCGCAAGCCCGAGCCGTACAAGGGCAAGGGCATTCGTTACGAGAACGAACATATTGTCAAGAAGGCCGGCAAGTCCAAGTCCAAATAAGGTCTTGGGAGCGGCTCCGGCGCGACCGCGTTTTAATTGGCCCGGTTATTTTTTATCGACAGTTGAAGATTAAGATAGGCGAAAGCAATGGCAAAAACAAATTCCAATTCGGTTGCCCGCGACAAACGGGTTCGGCGCATCAGAAAGAAAATCTCCGGAACCCCGGAGCGCCCCCGTCTGCGGGTGTTCAAAAGCGCCCGCCATATTTACGGTCAGATCATTGACGATGTGGCCGGCCATACCGTGGTCTCGATGTCCACCCGCTGCAAGGAGTTCAGCGCCGGCGAGGCCGAGGGCAAGACCGCCCTGGCCAAGCAGGTGGGAATGAAGCTGGCGGAATTGGCTAAGGCCAAGGGCGTGAGCAAGGTGGTTTTCGACCGGGGCGGTTATATCTATCATGGCCGGGTCAAGGCCCTGTCCGACGGCGCCCGTGAGGGCGGCCTGGAATTTTAGACTGATATTGGCGGTAAGCAAGCGGCCGGTGGTTTGAACGGTCGCGGTTTTCCCTTAGGGATTCAGCAACAGCAGCGGGGGTGACACCTTGGCAGAGTACAAAGGCAGTAGTAGCAACGACGATCAACTGATCGAAAAAATCGTCTTTATCAACCGGACCGCCAAGGTGGTCAAGGGTGGTCGGCGTTTTAACTTCAGCGCCATCGTGGTGGTCGGAGACGGCAAGGGCAAGGTCGGTTACGGCCTGGGCAAGGCCAATCAGGTGCCGGAAGCGATTCGCAAGGGGGTTGAACAAGCCCGTAAGGATATGCGGATGGTGGCGATCGACGAGATCAGTATCCCCCATGAAATCATGGGGAAGTTCGGGGCCGGTCAGGTTCTCTTGAAGCCGGCCGCGGCCGGTACCGGGGTAATTGCCGGTGGCCCGGTGCGGGCGGTGCTGGAAGCGGTCGGGGTCAGCAATATCCTGACCAAATGCATCGGCTCCCATAACCCCCACAATATGGTCAAGGCGACCCTCGACGGTTTGCGGCGTTTGCGGACTCCGGGCCGGATCGCCGCCCTGCGCGGTCAAAGCGTTGATGAGATCACCGCTTGACCGACGGCTTTAGCGGCTTCTCGCAATCGATTTAAAGGAATAATATTGTCATGGCAAATGCACTTCGCTTGACTCTTCGTAAAAGTGTGATCGGCAGCCCCGAAAAAATCCGCCGGACCTTGGTGGGGCTGGGTTTGACCAGAACCAACAAGACCATCATCCGTCAGGATACCCCGGAGATCAGGGGGATGGTTGCCAAGGTTCGTCATTTGGTGGAAGTGGAGGAACAGTCATGTTAACCCTGAGCAATCTTTCCCCTCATCCCGGTTCCCGTAAGCCCCGCAAGCGGCTGGGGCGCGGTCCCGGTACCGGCCACGGTAAAACCTCCGGCCGGGGGCATAAAGGTTTTAAGGCCCGTTCCGGCAGTGGCGTCAAGCCCGGCTTCGAGGGCGGCCAGATGCCGTTGCAGCGCCGGGTGCCCAAGCGCGGCTTCACCAATCCCTTCCGCAAGAGCTATGCGGTGGTCAATGTCGAGGAGCTCAACCGCTTTGAGGCAGGCACGGTGGTTGATCGCGCCCTGCTGGTGGCTTCCGGGCTGGTCTCGGCCAATGATGAATTGATCAAGATCCTCGGCAACGGCGAACTGAGCACCGCCCTGACCGTGGCGGTGGACAAGGTGAGTGGCGCGGCCCGCGGCAAGATTGAAGCGGCCGGCGGCAAGCTGAGCGCCGAGGCCTAGCAAGATGCAGGCAGGGATTCAAACCGCCGCCAATATTCCCGAGTTGCGCCGGAGGATCGTCTTTACCCTGGCAATGCTGGCGGTTTATCGGGCCGGGGTGCAGATTCCCACCCCCGGCATCAACGGCGATGCCTTGGCCGCCTTTTTTGCTCAGGTCGGCTCCCTGTTTGATATGTTCAATATGTTTTCCGGCGGCGCCCTCGAGCGGTTTTCCATCTTCGCCCTGGGGATCATGCCCTACATCAGCGCCTCGATTATCTTCCAATTGCTCACCGTGGTGGTGCCGCAACTGGAGGCGATGAAAAAGGAAGGCGAAGCCGGCCGTCAGAAAATCACCCAGTACACCCGTTACGCCACCGTGGTACTCAGTCTGATCCAGGGCCTTTTTATCAGCATCGGTCTGGAAAGCATGAGCGCCCCTGGGGGCGAGATGGTGGTGATTGATCCCGGCTGGAGTTTCCGGCTGATGACCATGCTCACCCTCACCTCCGGCACCGCCTTTATCATGTGGCTGGGGGAACAGATGACCGAGCGGGGGATCGGCAACGGTATTTCGATGATCATTTTTGCCGGGATCGTGGCCAGTCTGCCGGCGGCGCTGGCCAATACCTTCCGGATGGTGGGGGCCGGCGAGATGCCCCTGATCATGCTCCCGATCCTGCTGTTGATGGTGGCGGCGGTGGTCGGTTTCATCATTTTCGTGGAGACCGCCCAGCGCCGAATTCCGGTCCAGTACGCCAAGCGGATGATCGGGCGCCAGATGTACGGCGGCCAGCAGTCCCATTTGCCGCTCAAGGTCAATATGGCCGGGGTGATTCCGCCGATTTTCGCTTCCTCGATCATGATGTTTCCGCAAACCATCGGTAATTTCATTCAGATCGACTGGGTTCAGCGGGTCAGCGCCGCCTTTGCCTGGGGCAGCCTGCCCCATACCCTGCTTTTTGTCGGTTTCGTGGTCTTTTTCTGCTATTTCTATACCGCGGTTACCTTCAATCCGGTGGATGTGGCGGAGAATCTTAAAAAGAACGGCGGCTTTATCCCCGGGGTGCGACCAGGCAAAAAGACCGCCGATTTCCTTGATCGGATCATTGTTCGGCTGACCACCATCGGCGCGGTTTATATCAGCGCCATCTGTGTTCTGCCCACGATCCTGATCCAGGAATTCAACGTGCCCTTTTATTTCGGCGGCACCGCGCTGCTGATCGTGGTCGGGGTTTCCATCGACACCCTGGCCCAGATTGAGTCCCATACCGTGATGCGGAATTACGACGGGTTTATGAAGACCGGCCGTCTCCGGGGCCGACGTTGACGGATCGGGGGAATGGGGAAAGCAGTGGTACTCAAGTCGCCGGCTGAAATCGAAATCATGCGGGCGGCCAACCGGATTGTGGCCGATACCTTGGTCATGCTGGCGGAACGGATCAAGCCCGGCCTTACCACCTGGCAGTTGGACGCCTGGGCGGAGGAAGCGGCCCGGCAGCGGGGCGGCATCCCGTCTTTCAAGGGTTATCGCGGCTTTCCCGGCAGCCTCTGCGTCTCGATCAATGAAGAGGTGGTCCACGGCATTCCCTCGAAAAAGGTGATGCTGCGGGAAGGTGATATTGTCAGCATTGACTTCGGGGTGAAGTACCAGGGGTATCACGGCGATGCCGCAATCACGGTGGCGGTGGGCGAGGTTGACACCCGCAAACGCGATTTGATGCGAGTCACCGAAGAATCCCTGCTGAAGGGGATCGAGCAGGTCAGGGTCGGCAACCGGATCAATGACATCTCCCGGGCGGTTCAGGAGCATGTCGAACGGCACGGTTTTTCAGTGGTGCGCCAGTTTGTCGGCCACGGGATCGGCAGCCAGCTGCACGAGGCCCCGGAGATCCCCAATTATGTTCGGAGCGAGTGGACGCCCCGTTTGCTGGCCGGGATGGTGCTGGCCATTGAGCCGATGGTTAATATCGGCGCCGCCGAGGTCAAGGTGCTGGCCGACGGCTGGACGGTGATCACCAAAGACCGTTTGCCTTCGGCCCATTTTGAGCATTCGGTGGCGGTTACCGACGATGGCCCGCTGATTTTAAGTGAGCGCCGGATGAATTTTCCGGCCTCGGCATGAAAAAATAGCAGCATAAAAAATAAAACAGGGTATAATTCCCAATTTTCTATTTGCCGGGTGAGCCGGCAACAGCAGGGATAGTTAAAGGAAATATGGCAAAGGAAGAACCGATTACGGTTGAAGGCACCATTATCGAGCCGTTGCCCAACGCCATGTTCAGGGTGGAATTGGATAACGGTCACCGGGTGCTGGCCCATATCTCCGGCAAGATGAGGATGCATTTCATCAAGATTCTCCCCGGCGACCGGGTGACAGTGGAGCTTTCTCCCTATGATCTCACCCGGGGACGGGTGACGTTCAGGTCTAAAAACAAGCGGTAACGCGGAACAGAAGCGTGAGGTGGGATTATGAAGGTGCGGGCGTCGGTAAAAAAGATTTGCAGTGAATGCCGCGTGTTCAAGCGTAAGGGCGTGGTGCGGGTTTCTTGCAAGAACAAGAAACACAAGCAACGTCAGGGATAAGCCGGGAATGATGCGTAAGCCGTTCCGGCCGAGCCGGAGTTCGGTTTTCTTGATGGTATCGAGCAAGTTCTGAGTAGCAAGGGAGGCAAGTCTTGGCACGTATAGCTGGTGTGGATATTCCCAAAAATAAGCACATGGATATCGCTTTGACCTATATCCATGGGATCGGTCGCACCTCGGCCCGCAAGATTCTTGATCTTGCCGGTTTGGCGCACAATAAGAACAGCGATGAACTCTCCGATAATGACGTGGCGGATATTCGCAAGGTTCTCGAAGAGCAATTCGTGGTGGAAGGTGATCGCCGCCGGGAAGTGGGCATGGACATCAAGCGCTTGATGGACCTTGGCTGCTATCGGGGCTTGCGGCATCGTAAGGGGCTTCCCTGCCGCGGCCAGCGAACCAAGACCAACGCCCGCACCCGCAAGGGTCCGCGTCGGGCCGCCATCAAGGGCAAGAAATAACCGGCAGCAAGCCGACGAACCGTAAAAAAGGCAGGAGCAACAATGGCTAAGACCGCACGTCCGCGCAAAAAGGACAAGAAGAACGTTCCCGAAGGGATTTGTTTCATCAAGTCAACTTTTAACAATACGATCGTCAGCTTTGCCGATCTCCAGGGCAATATCCTTTCCTGGTGCAGTTCCGGCTGTCTGGGCTTCAAGGGTTCTCGCAAGAGTACCCCGTTTGCGGCTCAGAATGCGGTGGAGACCGCGGTGAAAAAGGCCCAGGAACATGGCTTGCGCAAGGTCGAAGTGCGGGTCAAGGGGCCGGGGCCGGGCCGCGAGTCGGCGATTCGGGCGCTCCAGACCGTGGGCCTCGAAGTTAATGTGATTCGGGATATTACTCCCATGCCCCATAACGGTTGCAAGCCTCCCAAGCGGCGGCGGGTTTAAGCTGCTGTTGGCGATATGGCGGTAACGATACGGTTTAACGTCTGAACGTTTGATTAAGGAGGTCTTGAGTTGGCCAGGTATACCGAAGCGGTCTGTCGGCAATGTCGACGCGAAAAATTGAAGCTGTTCCTCAAGGGGGATCGCTGTTATTCGGATAAATGTTCCATTGAACGGCGCGCCTATGCCCCGGGTCAGCATGGTCAGGCCCGGCTCCGCAAGGTGTCGGACTATGCCCTCCAGTTGCGGGAAAAGCAGAAGGTCAAGCGGATGTATGGGATGCTGGAAGGCCAGTTCCGCAAATATTTCTTCGAGGCCGAGCGGATGCGCGGGGTAACCGGCGAGAATCTCCTGCAGTTGCTGGAATGCCGGTTGGACAACGTGATTTACCGGATGGGTTTTGCCAGTTCCCGGAGCCAGGCCCGTCATTTGCTGCGCCATAATCATTTCCTGCTCAACGGTCACAAGGTCAACATTCCCTCCCTGCAGGTCAAGGTGGGGGATATGATCACCCCCCGGGAAAAGAGCCGCGAGCTGGAAATCGTCAAGGACAGCCTCCAGGCCATGGCCCGGCGGGGGGTACCATCCTGGCTGGAACTGAACCAGGAGAATCTCACCGGCACCGTCAAGACCATGCCCGATCGGCAGGAGTTGACCATGCCGATTCAGGAACAGTTGATCGTCGAATTGTATTCCAAGTAATTTTGCTAACATCAGCCAGGAAGATCAGGACAAGATGACTAAAGATAACGATCCTTTTTATCGCAACTGGCATGAATTGATAATCCCCGAGCGCCTGGAGGTTGACCCCGACACCCATACCGACCGGTATGGGAAGTTCGTCTGTCAGCCCTTGGAGCGTGGTTTTGCCACCACCATCGGTAATTCGCTCCGGCGGATTCTGCTCTCCTCGATTCAGGGAGCGGCGATCACTTCGGTGAAAATCGACGGCGCCCTTCATGAGCTTTCGACCATGCCGGGAATCAAGGAAGACGCCACCGAAATTATCCTCAACCTCAAGGAGCTTCGGTTGCGGCTTAATTCCGCCCAGCCGCGCACCGTGCGGATTGAGAAGAAAAAGAAGGGGCCGGTTACCGCCGCCGATATCATCGGGGGGGGGCATGTCGAGGTCATGAATCCGGAAAAGCACATCTGCACCATTACCGGCGACGGCAAGTTCGTGGCCGAACTGGAGGTCAGGTGGGGAAAGGGTTACTCCCCGGCCGAAAAGAACAAGAGCGAAGAGCAGTCAATAGGGGTGATTCCCATTGATGCGATCTTTACTCCCATTCTCAACGTCAAGGTGATTACCAGCCAGGCTCGGGTCGGTCAGCAGACCGACTATGATAAGTTGACCATGGAGATCACCACCGACGGCAGTGTCCGGCCGGAGGATGCCTTGGCCTATGCCGCCAAGATTTTGAAGGAACAGATGCGGGTCTTCATCAATTTTGACGAGGATTCGATTGCGCCGGCCCTGTCCGATCGCTCCGGTGACGACAAGCCCAAGCTCAACGACAACCTCTACCGCAGCGTCGAGGATCTGGAGCTGTCGGTAAGGTCGGCCAACTGCCTCCGTAACGCCGAGATTCATTACATCGGCGAACTGGTCCAGAAGAGCGAGGCGGAGATGCTCAAAACCAAGAATTTCGGGCGGAAGTCGCTGAACGAGATTAAGCAGTTATTGTCGGAAATGGATCTTTCCCTGGGAACCAAGGTCGACGGCTGGGTAACCCCGGTGTCGGAAGAACAGGCGGAAGAATAATAGCTCAGGAATTGAATCGCGGTGCGAGGTTGAGAGATGCGACACAAACATGCAGGCAACCGGCTGAGCCGGACCACATCCCATCGCAAGGCGATGGTACGGAATATGGTCACCTCCCTTTTGGAACATGAGCGGATCGTTACCACCACCGCCAAGGCCAAGGAAATTCGCAAGGTAGCCGACCAGATGATCACCCTGGCCAAGCGCGGCGATCTTCACGCCCGCCGGCAGGCTCTGGCGGTGGTTCGGGATCAGAAGGTAGTGGGCAAGCTTTTTGATAGCCTGCGGGCCGAATATCTTGAGCGCCAAGGCGGTTACACCCGCATCATCCGTACCGGCAACCGGATCGGAGACGCCGCCTCCATGGCCATCCTGGAATTGGTTAACTATCGGGAAAAGGAAGAGGCAAGCCCGGAGGAAGTGGCCAAGCAGGATTAAAAGGGGACTAAAACGTTTCCCCGCACAAAAAAACCGGCGCCTTGGCGTCGGTTTTTTTGTGCCCTCGGTATGGCTGGCTTGCGCGGTTAGCGGGCCGCCAGTTCTTCGCCGCTCAGGAGGCGAATCCCGGCCTTTTCTAAGGCTTCGGCTGCTGCCTGCGGCTGGTCGAAGCGGAAAATCAGAAGGCCGTTAGCCCCGCTTTTACGGCTGAAGGCGGAGAGATGTTCCACCTTGATCGGCAGGGGCCGCAACACCTCCATGATCCCGGCCAGTCCCCCCGGCTTGTCCGGTACCTCGATGACTAGGACCTCGTTGATCGCCACCGCCAATCCCTGTTCGCTCAGCAGTTGCCGCGCCTTTTCGGTGTCATTGGCGATCAGCCGCACCAGGCCCGCCCCGTCCATGGTCAAATCCCGGATATTGATGCAGTTTTCCGCCAGCAGGCCGGTGATCTCGGCCAAGGTATCCGGGGTGGCCGGCAGGGTCAGACAGAGTTGCTGGACATTCATATGTTTTTTTGCCTCGAAGAGAAAAAACGACCGGTCGCCACGCACTCCTTGTAGCATTTTTTCCTGCCGGGAGCAAGGGACGGCAAGCGACGAAAAGACTACCATCCCGGCGGGAGGTGGGGTACTATTGCCCGGTTATGAAGATATCCATTATCTGCAACGGCGAACCCCGGGAAATCGAGGATGGTACTTCGGTGGCTCAGTTGATTTACGCCTGCGGCCTGAAATCGGCCACGGTGGCGGTTGAGTATGACGGCCGGGTGCTGGCGCCGGCCGCCTATGAAAGCACTTTCCCCGCTGCCGGCAGCCGCTTGGAGTTGATTCGCTTCGTGGGAGGAGGTTCAGGATGTTGACCATTGCCGGCCGGAGTTTCCGGTCGCGACTTTTTACCGGCACCGGCAAGTTCGCCTCGGCCCAGGTGATGCGGACGGCCCTTGAAGCCTCGGGCAGCGAGATGGTGACCGTGGCTCTGCGCCGGGTCGATCTCCATGATCCGGGCGACGATATCATGCGCCTGCTGGATCGGGAGCGCTTCTTTTTCCTCCCCAATACCTCCGGGGCCAGGGATGCGGCCGAGGCGATCCGCCTGGCCCATCTGGCCCGGGCCGCCGGCGGCACTAACTGGCTCAAGCTGGAAGTGACCCCCGATCCCCGCACCCTCCTGCCGGACCCGGTGGAGACCTTGAAGGCCACCGAGGAACTGGTGCGGGAAGGCTTTGTGGTCTTGCCCTATATCAATGCCGATCCCATTCTGGCCCTGCGTTTGCAGGACGTGGGGGCGGCGGCGGTGATGCCGCTCGGCTCTCCCATCGGCACCAATCTGGGATTGCAGACCCGCCTCCTGGTGGCGATTATAATTGAGCAGGCCCGAGTGCCGGTGGTGGTGGACGCCGGCCTGGGGGCGCCCTCCCATGTCGCCGAGGCCATGGAGATGGGGGCGGACGCGGTTCTGGTCAACACCGCCATTGCGGTGGCCGGAGAGCCGGTGAAAATGGCCGAGGCCTTTGCCAGGGCGGTGGAGGCCGGCCGGATGGCCTTCGAGGCCGGGCTGGGAGCGCAACGGGCCGGGGCGGAAGCCTCTTCTCCCTTGGCCGGGCTTGATTTCCTCCGGCCGGAGCCGTCCCCGGAGCCATCCATAGATGCTTGAAACACCGCCCCTGATGCTGCCGGAATTTTCCGTCCTCCAGGCCCGTCTGGCCCTCTGTAGCCGGGAGGAGGCCGAGGCGGCCCTGGCCAGGCCCCAGCGCACCTTGAGCGACTTGGCCGCCTTGCTCTCGCCGGCCGCCGATCATCTGCTGGGGGAGATGGCCGCTGCCAGCGCCCGCATCACCCGCCAGCGTTTCGGCCGGGTGATCCAGCTTTACGCCCCCCTTTATCTTTCGAGCTATTGCAGCAATCGCTGCCTTTATTGCGGTTTTTCCGCTGATAACGAAATTCCCCGCCGGGCCTTGAGTCTGGCCGAGGCCGAGGCTGAGGCCGCCATTTTGGAGCAGCGCGGCTTTGCCCATCTCCTGCTGGTTTCCGGCGAAGCCCCGGCCAAAATGGACGTGGACTTTCTCGCCGCCCTGGCTGCCCGCCTGCGCGGCCGTTTCGCCTCGGTTTCCATCGAGGTGCAACCCCTGGCTACCGCCGAATACGCCCGCCTCTTCGCGGCCGGGATCACCGGGGTGGCGGTCTATCAGGAAACCTATGACCGGGAAATTTACGCGACCTTGCATCCCGCCGGGCTGAAGCGGGATTTTGCCCGCCGTCTCGACACCCCGGCCCGGGCGGCAACGGCCGGGATGCGGGAGGTGGGCATCGGCGCTCTGCTGGGGCTCTCCGACTGGCGGGCGGAAGGGTTGGCCCTGGGGCTGCATCTGGCCTGGCTGCGCAAGAATTTCTGGCGTACCGGCCTGACCGTATCCTTTCCCCGTCTGCGGCCGGCCCCGGGCCAGTTCAAGCCCTTGCAGCCGGTGGGCGAGGCGGAACTGAGCCGCCTGCTCTTTGCCCTCCGTCTCTTTGATCCCGACGTGGGGCTGGTGCTCTCCACCCGCGAGGAGGAGCGCTACCGCAACGGCATGGTCGGGCTCGGCCCCACCCGCTATTCCGCCGGTTCCTGCACGGTGCCGGGAGGTTACGGCGGCTACGACGAGGCCGGGGGAGCGGCCGGCGAACAGTTCGCGGTGGGCGATCTTCGTTCCCTGGACGAGGTGGCGGCCATGATTCGGCAACGCGGTTTTGATCCGGTCCGCAAGGATTGGGACCCGGTTTTTCAGGAAATAGCAACAACGGACAAGGAACTAAAGGAGGATTTCGCGCATGGCTGATCTGAAAAAAATGTACACCACCATTCTGGGGGACCATTTTCCCCTGGAGATGACCATCGGTTTCGGGGAGCAGAACCTGACCTTTCGCAAGAAGACCTGGAAACTGACCCAGGATGACGGCACGGTGGAGGAGCGGGGGTTGCGCTACGGCGAAAATCCGGATCAGGAAGCAGCCCTCTACGAACTGGTGGGCGGCAATCTGGTGCTGGGCGACTGCCGTTTCATTGAACCGGGTCACGGTCTGGTCAGCGGCATCCGGGCCGAGGATATGCTCCAGGTGGGCAAGCATCCCGGCAAGATCAATCTTACCGATCTCGACAACGGCATGAACATCATCAAATACCTGATGGATACGCCGGCGGCGGTGATTTTGAAGCACAACAATCCCTGCGGGGCGGCCCGCGGCGAGAGTCTGGCCCAGGCCTACGACCGGGCCAACCGGGCCGACCGGATCGCGGCCTTCGGGGGGGCGGTGGTCTTGAACCGGGCCTGCGACCTGGCCACCGCCGAACTGTTGAGCCAGAATTATCTGGAGGTGGTCTGCGCCCCGGAATTCGAGGCCGGCACCCTGGAGATTCTCGGCCGCCGCAAAAACCTGCGGGTGGTGCGGATTGGCCGCATCGACCGGCTGGCCGATTACGCCGCCTACCGCTTCGTCGATTTCAAGAGCCTGATCGACGGCGGGATCATGGTCCAGCAGTCGGCGGTCAATTCCATCCGCAGCGCCGCCGATCTCAAGCCGGCGGTCAGCACCTGGAAAGGGCATGAATACCGGGTGGAACGGGAGCCTACGGCCCAGGAAATCGCGGATATGCTCTTTGGCTGGGCAGTGGAACACGGAGTCACCTCCAACTCGGTGATCTACGTCAAGAACGGCTGCACGGTGGGGATCGGCACCGGCGAACAGGACCGGGTGGGGGTGGCCGAAATCGCGGTCCACAAGGCGTATATCAAGTATGCCGACCTGCTCTGCTTTGATACCCACGGCATTCCCTACGCCGATCTGGTCTTGCAGATCGAGCAGGGCAAGCGCGACCGGAGCGAGCAGGAGGCGATCGACGCCAAGGTAAAGGAAGAGCGGGCCGGGCTGCCCGGTTCGGTGATGATCTCCGACGCCTTTTTCCCCTTCCGGGACGGGGCCGATGTCGGCATTCGCCAGGGAGTCAGCGCCATCCTTCAGGCCGGCGGTTCGGCCCGGGACTTTGAAACGATCGTCGCCTGCAACGAGGCCGATCCCAAGGTGGCGATGAAATACACCGGCCAGCGTTCCTTCAAACATTAAGGTGCCAATGAGTTTGCATCCGACACCAAAGGGCGGTGAACCGGAGAGCGGCTGTTCGTCGCTTGCCGGTCCCAATCCCGGCCAGCAAAGCTGCTGAGGTCCCAAGATCCGGCCTCGGGCAGGCCGGTCACGGATGGCTCAGTCCTTTGTGCTTGGCGCCCTCGCCACTGCCGCCGGGGAGGTGCCTCTGGTTGCCCCCCGGTTGGGGCTGCTCGATCGCCTTGGCACGGTCATGGTGCGTTGCGGGATCGGCCGGATGAGTTATACGGTGGAGCCGGGACTGTACGGGGTTAACGCCCCTGGCCCGGATTCGCCGGTGTTGGTAACCGCCAATTACAAGTTGAGTTTCGACCACCTCCGTCGTTACCTGGGCAAGATTGATGCCTGGCTCCTGGTTCTGGACACCGACGGGATCAATGTCTGGTGCGCGGCCGGCAAGGGAAGCTTCGGCACCGCCAATCTGGTCCGGCAGATCGCGGAAAGCGGCCTGGCGGCTCTGGTTGGCCATCGGCGGCTGGTGGTACCCCAGTTGGGGGCGCCGGGAATCAGCGCCCAGTTGGTCAAAGAGGCGACCGACTTCACCGTCCGTTTCGGGCCGGTGGCGGCCCGCCAGGTTCCG
>DIKC01000005.1:0-1243 GCA_002421565.1 Desulfobulbaceae bacterium UBA5628
TCGAGCTGTTGATCGTCGTCGCGATTATCGGCATCCTGGCAGCCATCGCCATCCCGCAGTTTGCCGCATATCGGCAACGGGCGTTCAACTCGGCGGCACTTTCGGACATTACCAACCTGCAGAAGTCCCAGACGGCTTTTTTTGATGATTGGCAGCAATTTGGTGAGACTTCTGCTACGGCGGGAGGGGCCGGCGCAACCTTGACCGGGCCTGCTTCCAATGATGCGTTTCTTTCGGATGGTACCAATGGTATGCCGATTGGGTTGAGCAACAACGTCACCATGCTCTGCGTTATTGATGCTACGGGCTCGGCTTTCAACGCAGCTTCCAAGCATGTACAAGGCAGCAGAGCCTATGCAGTTGACAGTGATACCACCGCAACCTATTTCAATGAGGTTGGCGCTGGGACAGCATTCGACGCTACCTGGGCTATCGCTGCGGTGGTTGATGCTGACGAATATGCTGCGGCTGCTGGCTGGGCAGCTTTGTAAGACGGTATAAGGTTCTATAGACAAATAACAAACAGGCAGACCATAATGGTCTGCCTGTTTGCTTAGGGGTAATGGTTGGTTGAAATTTAAAAATGGTATTGGTTTTCGGAGGAAAATGACAAAATTTTGTGGGAAGAAAAATTTTCAAATTAAAGAATTGCCTTTCTTGAAATTGTCACGGTCTGGCTTTACTCTTTTAGAACTCATTCTTGTGATGCTAATTGTAGGTATTTTGGCTGCGTTGGCAATCCCCCGCTATCAGGCTTTGACCGCCCGCGCGCAGAATGGAGCCGCTCTCGCCGACTTAGGTCAGTTTTGTGTGGCCCAAGCCGCTTTTTTTGGCGACTATCAGCAATATGGCCGTTCCCAAAATGTCTCTTCAGTTGCTGACCATGGTAATGGTATTTTTTTATTAGGTCCTTCGGCTGGGAATACTTTCATTGCCGGTCCAAGTCAGGTATCCCCTGTTGGATTGAGTGCTGGTGTCCACTTGGTGGCCCATACCAATGCTCCTCACGGGCGTCATTTCAGTGCCATGGTGAAGCATCTGGGAGGTACGCGCATCTTTGGCGCCGACAACGCGGCAACCGGTCTTTACCAACGGCAAGGGGCAAAACGGCAGGCCCTAGATGCCACTGGCATCGAGATATCGGCGACGGAAGCGGATGACTTTACCAGCAACGGCTGGGACCTCTTATAAGGGTAATTATAACTCGGTATCAGGGTTGACAATGGTTAAAATTCAGGGTGTC
>DIKC01000005.1:1303-3851 GCA_002421565.1 Desulfobulbaceae bacterium UBA5628
GGTTTCCTCGGCCCCAACGGCGCCGGAAAGTCGACCTCCATCAAAGTGCTGCTCAATCTCATCCGGCCCGACGCCGGAAAAGCTACTATCCTTGACCGCGACGTTTCGGACCGGCGGGTAAGGCGGCAGGTCGGTTACCTGCCGGAAAACCCCTATTTTTATGACTACCTCAACGCCGACGAACTGCTCTGGTTTGGTGGCCGTTCCTCCGGCATGGCGGCCGCCGATCTGCGTCACAAGACTCCGGTGTTGTTGGAACGGGTCGGTTTGCTGGAGGCCCGCAAACGGCCTTTGCGTACCTATTCCAAGGGCATGGTGCAGCGTGCCGGGCTGGCCCTGGCCTTGATCCACGATCCGGCCGTGGTGATACTCGATGAACCCATGAGTGGTCTCGACCCCGTCGGTCGCAAGATGGTCGGGGACCTGATCCTGGATCTCAAGCATCAGGGCAAGACGGTTTTTTTCTCCTCCCACATCCTCAACGACATCGAGCGGTTCTGCGACCGCATCGGCATCATTGCCGGTGGTCGCCTGCGCCTGGTAGGCGAGTTGGATAAGGTGGTACCGGCCGGCGAAACTCTGGAAGGACTGTTTCTGCGCGCCATTGCCGATGATTTTGGAGGATTGCCGTCATGAGACCCCTTTGGCCCCTGGCCGTCATCACCTTCAAGGAGGGTATCCGCAACCGGGCCCTGTACGGTATCTTTCTGCTGGCCCTGCTGCTGTTCGTCGCCAACTTTCTCATCTGCGGGATGATCATGCAGGAGGTCGGCAAGGTGGCGGTGGATGTGGCTTTGTCGGCCGTGTCTTTTTCTGGTCTGCTTCTGGTGCTGTTCGTGGGCATCAACCTGTTGGCCAAGGATCTGGACCGCCGCACCATCTACATGGTGTTGGCGCGGCCTATTTCCCGGCGGCATTATATCTGGGGCAAGTTCATGGGCATGGCCATGCTCATCGTCACGGCCACCGCCATGCTGGGAGGCTGCGCCCTGCTGTCCATCGGCTCCGTCAGGTGGGCCTTTCCCGGCTATTTCCAGCGCTTTGCCTGGAGCCCCGTTCTGTTGGCCCTGTTGCTCATCACCCTGATGCTGGTGTTGCTGGCCGGAATGAGTTTTCTGTTTGCGTCCTTTGCCACCAGTTCCTTCGTGACCCTCATTCTGACGGTGGTCAGTTATCTCATCGGCCATGGCGTGGCGGCCATCAAGGCCCTGGTGGAGTCGCCGGCGGCGGTGGGCATCGAGGTTTCCGCCACCACCGTGCGTGTTGTGAAGGCGGCCTATTACCTGTTTCCCAACCTGTCCCTGTTCGACATCAAGGTCCAGGCGGCTCATAATTTGCCGGTGTCCTGGACCTACCTGGCAGGAACCGTGGCCTATGGCCTGTTTTATACGGCCTTGGCCGTCACCCTGGCCGGTCTGGTGTTCTCGCGGAGGGAATTTCCGTGAGACGTCTGCTGGCGACCCTGGTGCTGTTGGCGGTTCTGGCCGCGGGTCAGGTCGCAACCCTGCGGTGGGCGGCCGGCGCCCGACAGGCTTTGCCCTTGCCGGAGGATCACGGCTACGTGTTGCCGGGGCCCCTGTTGCGGGTGGTGGCGGGAGAATTTCGCGGTCTGGCGGCGGATTTCTGTTTTCTGCAGGGTTTGACCGCTTACGGAAAACTCCTTGAAAGTGCCGGGCCAAGCAAGCCTCGGGACAGTGATTGGCAGCGGGTCTACCGGCTTCTCGATGCGGCCACGGATTTGGATCCCTATTTTTTCGACCCTTATTATTTCGGTAATGCGGTTTTGAGTCGCAATCCGGAAATGATTCCGCGCATCAACCAGTTGCTGGAGAAGGGCCTGGAGTGGCGGGACTGGGACTGGTTGCTGCCCTTTTATCTCGGATTCAATCATTTTTATTACCTGCAGGACAGCGGTCGCGCCGCCGAATATCTCATGCTCGGCGCTCAACGTCCTGACGCCATGCCGCTGCTGGCCACCCTGGCCGCCCGGTTGGCCTACCAGGAAAACCGTACCGAAAATGCCATTGTCTTTTTGCGCGGTATTCTCAGCCGGACCGAGGATGAACGCACCCGGGAGTTGTACCAGGTGCGCCTGGAGGCGCTGGAAAAGATCCATTATCTGGAGCAAGCCGTACTCGTCTACCGACAACATTACGGGGAAATGCCCGAGACTTTGAAGGCCTTGCAGGAAAAAGGAGTGATTTCAGCCATTCCCGAAGACCCTTATGGAGGGACCTTCTATCTGGATGCGGGCGGCAGCGTGAAATCCACCAGCGAACTGACCTATGCCAAAGGTGGCACTTCGAAAGAAATTCCTGCCAACTGAAAACCCTTGAATTTTCCTGGCGTGGCTGGCTGAGGTTTCCCATGGTGGGGTTCCCTCATCATGCTTGTAGAAATTTTCTCCTTCATCCTTCCTTGAAAAATGTTCACCAGCGGTAACAGGATTCTTTCGGCCGGGATTTCTATTGCGCATCCCGCAAGCGCATGGCATTGTTGATGCAATTAAGTCCGGTGTCCGGCCATATGGGGCGGGATTGCTGACTGT
>DIKC01000141.1 GCA_002421565.1 Desulfobulbaceae bacterium UBA5628
CGGCCAGATGCGCCAGTTTCTCGATTCCCCAATCACCCCTTGAACTTTGGCGGCCGTTAGATCATAGTTACATTCATTATGAGCCAATACACCTGTGCGATACTGACCACCAGCGACAAGGGAGCCATCGGCGAACGGGAGGATACCAGCGGCCCGGCCCTGGCCCAGCGGCTGACCGCCGCCGGCTTTACGGTGGCGGCCCAAAACCTGGTGCCGGACCAAATCGAGGCGATTCGAGAAGTTTTGCTGGATTGGGTGGACGAAAAGGGAATTGATCTGGTGGTGACCACCGGCGGCACCGGGGTTTCCCCCAGCGATGTCACCCCGGAGGCGACCCGCCCCCTGCTGGACAAGGAAATTCCCGGCATGGCCGAGGCGATGCGGGCCGCCAGCCTGCGCCTGACCCCCCATGCCATGATCTCGCGGGCAATCACCGGCATTCGCGGCCGCAGCCTGATCATCAACCTGCCCGGCAGCCGCAAGGCGGCCCTGGAGAACCTGGAGGTGCTGATGCCGGCCATCCCCCACGCAATCGACAAAATTCAGGGCAGCACGGCGGATTGCGCCGCCCTGCCCCAAAAAAAATGACCAACGGAGATCGCCGTGGTCCCCGACGGTTGGTCAGACCGCCGGCAGCGACCATCCGTTGGCCGGATGAAGGGAAGTGCTCATGGTATAACACGGCTTCCGGCACAAATAAATGCGGCAAATTGTCGCGGAACCCAACCCCTTCCGGCATCGCCCTCAACTGGTTACTGCGCCTGCGCTGGTGGGTGATCGGCTGCCAGGTGCTGCTGGTTTGCGCCATTATCCTCATCTTTCCCCTGGCCGTGCCCCTGCCGATCCTGGCCCTGATCCTGGGTTTCGAAATCGGCAGCAACATCTGGCTCCATTATCTCGAACGAAAAAAAGGGGCGATCCAGGAAGGGATTCTGATCCTGGTAATGATCCTGGACATCATCCTGCTCACCGCCCTGCTCCACGCCACCGGCGGCCCGATGAACCCCTTCACCTTTCTCTACCTGATCCACGTCGCCTTGGCCGCCATCCTGATGCGGCAACGCTGGTCCGCGGCCCTGGCCGCCTTTACCACCCTGGCTTACGCCACCCTTTTCCTCCTTCCGCCCCACGACCCGGTGGATCACGCTTTAAGCGGCCTCGATGCCCTCCTTGCCCCCTGCCACGGCGAGGCAAACCCGGAGGCCGCCCTCTTCGGCAGCCAGGTTTCTCTGCATCTGCAAGGGATGTGGGTGGCCTTTGCGATCACCGCCTTTTTCATCGCCTTTTTCGTCGGCCGCATCCATCAAGCCCTGGAAGAATACCGCCGAACCGCCAACGACCTGCGCGAACAGAAAATCAAGAATGAAAAACTTGCCGCCCTCGCCACCTTGGCGGCCGGCGCGGCCCACGAATTCTCCACCCCGCTGGCGACCATCGCGGTGGCCAGCGGCGAGATGCAGCACCATCTCCGAGAGGCAGGGGTCAGGTCTTGCATTGCAACAGATTGTTGCAATGCAAGACCTGACCCCACTCCGGAACTGCTGGAAGACCTGGGGTTGATCCGGGAACAGGTGGAACGCTGCCGGGAAATTCTCGATCAAATGACCGCCGATGCCGGCGAGCACCGGGGCGAGGGGATCAGCGAATTCACCGTCCAGGAAGTGATCGAACAGGCCCTGGCCACCTTTTCCCTTGACAGCCGCGCCCGAATTGTTGTCGATAATCAGGCAGGGGATATGGCCATCCGAATGCCGTTTCGCACCCTCAGCCGGGTGATCCGGGGGCTGGTCAAGAACGGCCTGGAGGCCTCGCCGGAGAGCAGCTTGGTCACCCTGAACTGCCGCACGGAAGGAGAGCGACTGCTCTTTTCGGTCAGCGACCAAGGCAGCGGGATGAGCCCGGAAGTCCTCCAGCGGGCGGCCGAACCATTTTTCACCACCAAGGAGCCGGGCAAGGGCATGGGATTGGGCCTTTTTCTGGCCAAATCGGCGGCGGAACGGTTTGGCGGCGGCCTGGAGATAACTTCCCGGCCGGGGGAGGGAACCACCGTCACCCTTTCCCTGCATCGTCATCATCCGCAAGGCACGGAAGGCGCATGGAACTGAGAGCAACACAAAAAATTCTCCTGGTGGATGACGAACAATCCTTCCGGGAGCGGCTGGTCAAGGCCTTCAACCGGCGGGGCTTTACCGCTCTGGGGGCGGCAAACTTCGCTGAGGCGATGGAATCGATCCGAACCGAACAGCCGGATATGGCGGTAATAGATCTGCGGATGCCGGGCAAATCCGGACTGGAGCTGATCGCTGCGGCCAGGAGCGCGGCCCCGGAAATGCGGATGGTGGTGCTCACCGGCTACGGCAGCATCGCCACCGCCACCGAGGCGGTGAAAATGGGGGCAGTGGCTTATCTGCCCAAGCCGGCCGACGTGGACGACATCATCAACGCCTTCAATCGGGAGCAGGAAGCCGCCGCCCCCATGCCGGCCGACCATGATTTTCGCGCCCCTTCCCTGGCCCGCGCCGAATGGGAGCACATCAACCGGGTACTCAACGACTGCGACGGCAATATCTCCCTGGCCGCCCAGCGACTGGGGTTGCACCGCCGCACCCTCCAGCGCAAACTCCACAAATATCCCCCCCGCCAATGACCCAGGTCAGCGATCTGATCAAAGTCTTTTTCACCGGCCTGGGCCGCAGCCGGATGGCCCTGGTGGGGGCGATCATGGCCACCGTCCTTTTCCCGGCCCTGCTGATCTCCCTGGTCATCGACCATCAAGGGCTGATCGCCCAGCCCCTGTTCGGTTTTATCGTTTATCTGGTGCTGGGGCCGCTTTTCGTCCTGGCCCTGCTGATGGTGCTGCTGGGGCTTTTTTTCTTCCAGGGCAAGGATGAAATCAGCCGCTTCACCTATCAATATTTAAAGGAACATTTCACCGCCCCGGAGAAATTTCTCTGGGTCCGCAATCTGGTGGTGGCGGCCACCATCATCACCGTAATCAACCTCCTCTTCATCGGGGTGATCACCTATTCCGGCCACCGCTATACCGAGTCCATCGCCTTTTGCGGGGCGCTCTGCCATACCGCCATGGAGCCCCAGCACACCAGCCACCAGCTTTCCACCCACAGCCAGGTGTTGTGCGTCGAATGCCATATCGGGCCGGGCCTGGGCCGGCTGGTCAAGGGCAAAATCTTCGCGGCCCGGGAAGTGGCGGTCACTCTCCTCAATAATTACCCGCGACCGATCGCCTCGCCCCTGGAGCATCTCCGCCCCACCAGCGACAACTGCCGCACCTGCCACCGCAGCGAACTGCTCTACGGCGAAAAACTGCGGATAATCACCAGCTACCGGCCGGATGCCCAAAACACCCCCCTCTTCACGGTGCTGCTGATGAAAACCGGCCATCACGGCCGCCGGGAAACCGAAGCCCGCAACATCCACTGGCACGTGGATCCGGAGCGCACGGTAAAGTATCTCCACCAGGATCGGGAAAGGCGGAAAATAAGCGAAGTGCGGGTAAAACAAGAGGACGGCAGCGAACTCATCTTCCGCCGGCATCATGACCAGACCACCTCGGCAGCCTCAGAAAATTCGCCAGCCACGGTTCGCACCATGGAATGCGCTGATTGCCATAACCGGGCTTCCCACAGTCATCTCAGCGCGGCCGAGGCCATCGACCGCAAGATTTTAAGCGGCGCCATCCCGGAGGAATTGCCCTTCAGCAAACGGCAAACCCTGGCTGCCATCTCCCTTCCATACGCCTCGGTCACCGAGGCGGAAATCGCAATCGCCACCCGCCTGGAAAGCTGGTACCGGGAAAATCAGCCGGAACTTACCGACCGCGAACCGGACCTGCTCAAACGGGCGGTGAAGGGCGCCCAGCAGGCATGGCGGGAAAACGTCTTTCCGGAGATGGGAGTGGAATGGGAAACCTACCGCAATTTCCTCGGCCATCGCAACGACAGCGGCTGCTTCCGCTGCCACAACCCGGGAATGCGCACCCAAGAAGGCTATTCTCCCCCCACCCGCTGCGACCTCTGTCACCTGATCCTGGCGGTGGCGGAAGAAACGCCGGACATCCCGGAAATCCTCAAACACGGCCGCCATTAAAAATCATCTCAAGTCACCGCCCCTTAGTTCCGATAAGCCTGGTAAATCCCCTTTTGTTTCAGCAGTAAAGACAATTTATGGTACCGAACCGGCCATTGTGCGTAGTGCCGGTTTGTGCCTGCCACCAGGATGGAGGCCGGGTCATGCGGATCGAGGAAGCTGTCGTCCAGCAAAGCAGCGCCCATCAGTTAACCAGGGAATACCAACGCCGGGAATCGACCATCGCCTGGGTCGGGGAAGCGCCGGAGGGACTGCTGCCCGATTCGGTCAGTATTTCCCCCGAGGCCCGGCAACTGCTGACGGAAAGCTGCGACTCCGGCAAGCAATGCCGGGAGAGCGAACTGCTCCCGGAAGACCCGGAGATCAGCAAGCTGCGGATGCTGCTGGAGATGCTCACCGGCCGCAAGATCCGGGTGACCAGCTTCCAGCCGGTGAGCCGGCCGGAAGTTCCGGCCGCGCCGACGGCCTCCGCCGATGCGGCCCCACCGGTGGAACTCCAGGGCTGGGGCCTGGCCTATGATCTTTATGAACGGGAAGCGACCAGCGAACAACTGCTCTATCAGGCCGGCGGCCAGGTGCGAACCGCCGACGGCCGCACCATCGACTTTTCCCTCCAGTTGGCCATGAGCCGGGAAACGGTGCGGGAGCGGCAAATCTCAATCCGGGCCGGCGACGCCACCCTGATCGACCCCTTGGTCATCAACCTGGCCGAGAACAGCGCCAACCTGGACGGAGTGCGCTTCAGCTTTGACCTCGATCTCGACGGCCAGAGCGAGGAGTTGAATTTCGTCGGGGCGGGCAGCGGCTTTCTCGCCCTGGATCGCAACGGCGACGGCAAGATCAACGACGGCCGCGAACTGTTCGGGCCGGCCACCAACAACGGCCTGGCCGAACTGGCCGCCTTTGACGCCGACGGTAACGGCTGGATCGATGAAAACGACCCGATCTACGATCAGTTACGCATCTGGATGAAGGAAAACGGCAACGACGACCGGCTTTACAGCTTAAAGGAAAAGGGGATCGGGGCCATCTTCCTGCACGGCGCCGCCACTCCCTTTACCCTCACCGGCCCGGATGCCACCAGTCTTGGGCAACTGCGGGAAACCACCATTTATCTGCGCGAGGACGGCCGTCCCGGCACCATCCAGGAAGTGGATTATCTGGTATAAAAAGGAGGGAACCAAGCCATGCAGACCACCGGAATCCAAGCCTGCGCCGTAAATCTTTCCTACAGCGAACGCAGCTTCAGCGCCGCCGCCGTCAGCCGCGATTCCCAAACCGGAACCACGGCGGTCAGCGCCTACAGCACCCAAGTCAGCGAATTCCGGCTGGAAGCGCAGTTTTACAGCCGTACCGAATTCACCGGCCTCGATGACCTGGCTTACTGGGGAGTGGAAAAGACCGCCGAGCGGCTGGCCAACTTCGTGCTAAACGGCGGCGGCGACAATCTCGACCGGCTGCGGGCCGGCCGCGAGGGGATCATCCGAGGCTTCAAGGAAGCGGAACAGATATGGGGCGGCCAGTTACCGGAAATCAGCTACCAGACCCTGGACAAGGCCCTGGAAGCCATCGACCAGCGGATTCACGAACTAAACGGTTCAGTTATCGATCGTCTGGTCTGAGAACCACTCCGTGAGCCCTGCCTCCGCGATAACTACTCGCCGGCGGCTTTGGCTTTTTCGACTCGTCCGCAGAATTTG
>DIKC01000185.1 GCA_002421565.1 Desulfobulbaceae bacterium UBA5628
GTCCGGGATCACTGGAATACGCACTCGGAATATCTCAGCCCAAACTATCCGGCATGATACGCGGGAAATTCCGGGGCATCAGCGAGGCCAAAATGATCGAATGTCTCAACCGCCTGGGGCGCAATGTGGACATCGTGATCAAAAAGGCCAGCCCGAAACATCCTGTGGGTCATACGCAGGTTTTATACGCATGATCGATTCCGGGGCCGATCGGCCCTGTCTACTTTTGGTTGCGGTAGGTGAGAACCCGGATTTTTTCCAGGGTGACCAGGCCGTTGCTGATCATGGCGTCCAGGATCGGGAGGAAAGTGGCGATCCGTTCCGGCCGGTCCACGATTTCGATGACCATCGGTAGGTCTTCCGAGAGGCGGAGGATCTTGGCGGTGTGGATGCGGCTGTTGCTGCCAAACCCCATGATCCCTCGGAGGACGGTGGCGCCGGCCAGGCCCTGCTTGCGGGCCTCCTCGACAATCA
The DNA here is from genome assembly GCA_002421565.1 of Desulfobulbaceae bacterium UBA5628. Classification (GTDB taxonomy): domain Bacteria; phylum Desulfobacterota; class Desulfobulbia; order Desulfobulbales; family Desulfurivibrionaceae; genus UBA5628. Next base: position 475 of record DIKC01000185.1, read on the forward strand.
CCTCGTAGAGCGGCCGCTGACCGTGGCGGTCGCTTTCCCCGATGAATATCCGCAATAATTCCGCTTCCGCCGGCAGTTCCATGCTCGTACTCCTTGTTGGTTAAATCAGCCGCCCCAGGGCCAGGCCGAGGAAAAAGAGGGCCAGCCCGGCCACGTTTTGCAGGATTATATTGCCCATCAAGTGCCAGTACTGGCCGGCGGCCAGCAGTTGGCCGCTTTCGGCCATGAAGGTGGAAAAGGTGGTGAAGGCGCCCAAGAAGCCCACGAGGAGCACGATCCGCAACTCGCCGGAGCCGGGGAAACGCTCCACGGTTAAGGCCCAGGCCAGCCCGAAGAGCAGACAGCCGGTGGCGTTGACCGCGAACGTCCCCCAAGGAAAAGCGGAACCGGCCAGCCGTTGAACCAGCCCGCTCAGGCCGTAGCGGGCCAAGGCGCCGACACCCCCGGCCAGGGCGATATAGATGATTTTATGCGTCATTGGTTACCACTATTTGATCAAGTCGATTCTGGTCAGTACGGCCTTCTGCGAGAGGCGCGGGGCGTTCAGCATATTCCAGGCGACATACTGCTCGGCATAGGTGGTTTCGGCGGAGACGCCGTCCACCGGCACGATGACCTGAATGCCCCGGAAGGCCGCCCCGCTGGCCGTGTAAAGCACCGCCCCGTTTGCCGCGGTTCCGGTCGCAATGACGGTGGCGATGCCCTTTGCCTGGAGGAGCTTTTCAAGGTCGGTGCCGAGGAATTTGTCCGGCCCCGAGGTTACCACCGACTCCGGCCCGAGGGGCGCCAACTCCTTGGCAATATCGGCGGGCGCCGCGCCGGGCGAGAGGCTGTACACCACGTAAACCCCCTTGGCCCGCGCCCAGGCAAGCAGCTTTTGCACCTTGGGAATGGAAGCGATGCACCGGGGCCGCCTTTCGGCATTGCAGGTCTGCTTGTTGAAATCGAGCAGCAGGAGCGCGGTCGCCTGGGGATCAATGGTCACGGCTTTCAATTCCGGCGCCGGAGGAGCCTGCACCGTGTTCCACTCTTCAATGATGGTTTGAGCGGCGACCGGACGGCAAGCAACAACCATCACCCAAAGGAAAGAGATGAAAAGCATGACTGAACGGCAGGCGGTGTTTTTCATTTTTTGGTCCTTTGACGCAAAGGATCAGGCACCGAGGGCGCTTGCGCAGTACCTGCCCCTCGGCCGAAAACATGGAGCGCCTTCGGTCGCCTGCATCCGCTTGTTCGGCAGTGGCTCATCGCGTCCTGAGTACATGGTGCGCTGGTACGAACGTTGCCATCGGCGGTGCGACTTCAACTGGTTCTGGCCATAGCTGCACTACTCGGCCGGTCTCCCAACTGTGAACAAACACGCGTTTGAGATGCTGAAGTGTCAGTGTCACGCCCTGAACGTTCTCAAGCATGAAGTCATGCAGTACGAGTTCGCCCGGGTAGATGAAACCGTTCCGGTCCGGTGCGCCTATCGTGACAAGTAGCTCGTCTACCTCGGGCTTGTCGTGCTTTTGGATCAATCGGGTGAGTTCATCCGACAGGTCCTGGGCTCGGTGATCTGTCGGATAATGAAAAGCAAGCTCAAACCCGTTCCGCTGAAAGAACGGCGAGGCAGGAGCACTCATGCCGATCGGCGTTGCGAGAAAGCGCCAGCCTCCGTCTGCAGACTGAAGATCAATTGGAGGTGCTACAAGGGGCATGGGCCCCAGCCCAGTCGTTACGCCAGCTTCTGGGTTGAACCGATACTGATGCAATGCATCCAAGAACGCCTGCCGTTCTGGCGATCGGGGAGGTAGGTCGGTAAGTCCACGCTTGCCCTCTGCCCAGACGAAGACCATCAGCCCTCGGAGATGTTCGTAGTCGTTTGGAGGTGCCTCAAAGAGCGCTGTCCGCACTGCCGTGAACAACGCGTGCGCCTGGCGACGTTTGGCCACCGCGAACTGAGTGCAATCCAGCCGTACCCCACCGTGCTCTCCATCTACAATGAAATCGGGTGGCTCGCCGCCACGCCGAGCATTGCGGTATGGAAATGCACCCCGCGCCAAGCAGAAGTCTGCGCAGAACTTCTGGAGATGGAGTTCCTCCATATCCTCCTTGGTTACGGGAGTAGACAAAGGCACGGCGTGAATGGGCGCTTCGGAGGTGATGATAAGACGAAGTTCGCCGGTTCCTGTATCATAACCGGCCATCCCCTGAAGCGGCGGCGGAAACCACGGTGCACCACGCACCACCAGTATGGAGGCCTGAAGCCCGGCCTTTATCTCAACCGGAAGCGCCATGAACCGCCCGGTGGCGCGGGCATCGGTGATTTGTGGTTCGCTCATTCTGATCGAAACCTCTCGTCTCTCGTGCGTGCGGCCGAACATTATTAGACAGAATGGGCCAATACGGTGCTATGCAGAATCTGTCTAATCATTCCCGTCAATCCGTATATTACGGCATGATTGCCGTTTACCATTTTCTTCGTATCTTTTGTGATGATCGGGGGGCTAGATGCCGTCCTCTCCGGGGCGCAAAGGCAGAAAAAAGCGGCTGCTCGTTTTCCAGGCGCTGCGAAGGTCAGGCTACCAATAAACAGGAGAGCAGCACAAGCAAAAAATCATGTTTGCCTGGCTGGTTATCTTCGCAGGAGGGCGATTTCCACCCGGCGGTTGCGGCGGCGGTTTTCCGGGGAGTCGTTGGGGAAGAGGGGGCGGGACTCGGCAAAACCCTGGGTGGTGATCCGGGTCGGTTCGATTTGGCCGGCGGCCAGCGATTCCGCCACCGCCGCCGTCCGCCCGGCTGCCAGTTGCCAGTTGGAACTGAAGCGGTGAAAATATTGACCTAAGCGTCGGCGGCAAGTAGATTTTCAGCTAAAGAATCCCTTTAACCAACAGGTGTCGCAATGGCGATTTTCAATTGGCAGGATGACTACAGCGTCGATATCAAAGAGATTGACGATCAGCACAAGGAGCTGGTGGCGATGATCAATGATCTCTACGGGGCGATGGTAAAGCGGCGGCCCCAGGAGGTGCTGGGAGAAATCCTCAACCAATTATCCAACTATTGTGCCGTCCATTTTGCCGCCGAGGAAGCCCTGATGCAGGCCCATGCCTACCCTTACTACCAAGAACACAAGGCGATACACGACAAAGTGAGCGCCAAGGTACACGCCCTCCAAAACGGTTTCAAGGCCGGGAAAACCAGCCTGACCATCGAAATTTCAATGTTCCTCAAGGATTGGCTGGACAAGCATATCCTCGGCACCGACCAGAAATATGCCGCTTTTCTGCGGGCCAAAGGGGTTAAATAGCGCGACTCTAAATCCGCAGAAGGGCGATCTCCACCCGGCGGTTGCGGCGGCGGTTTTCCGGGGAGTCGTTGGGGAAGAGGGGGCGGGACTCGGCAAAGCCCTGGGTGGTGATCCGGGTCGGTTNNCGATTTGGCCGGCGGCCAGGTATTCCGCCACCGCCGCCGCCCGCCCGGCTGCCAGCTGCCAGTTGGAGCCGAAGCGCTGGTTGCTGATCGGCAGGTCATCGGTGTGGCCGGAGACAAAAACCCGGTAGCCCGGCTCGGCGGTCAGCAGGGCCACGACCCGGGCCAGCATCGGCTGCGCTTCCGGCCGCAGCAGCGCCTCGCCTGGGGCAAAGGCAAGCCGTTCTTCCAGGACCAGGGTGGCGTGGTTCGGGCCGCTGGTGAGATAAAAGCCCGGCCCGGCCTGGTGGTCAAAATATTGACGAACCAGACCGGATACCGCCGGCTCCCCGGCCGCGGTCATGCCGGCGGTCGCGGCCAACGGCCCGGCGCTTTGGCTCNNGAGAGTCCTGCATCTCGGTGACATAGAGGATGATGAAAAAGACCAGCAGCAGGGTCATGATGTCGATCATCCCCCAGGCGTTGCCGTCCTGCGGTTCCAGTTCCTGCTTGAAAAAGGTGCTGAAGGCGCGCATTCAGGTTCAGGCTCCGGTGGAATTGAACAATGGCAGGGCCGGCCCCTTTGCCCTGATCGCCCGCCGCATCCCGCTGTTCTCCTCGCCCTGGCAATTGGTCAGCTTGTAGTAAATCCGCTGGGAACACTCGCCGGCCGCCATCCCGGCCACCCCTTCCGCGACCACCAGAAACTGGTGATACTCGGCCCGAATCTTCTCCAGATAAGTGCGATGGAGGGGGAGGTAGAGGAAATTGGCGAAGAGCAGGCCGTAGAGGGTGGTGAAGAGGGCCATCGAGACCCCGCTGCCGATCTCCGCCTTGTCGCCCAGGTTGCCGAGTACCAGCATCAGGCCGATGATGGTGCCGATGAAGCCGAAGGATTGGGCAAGCCGCCCCAGGGAGCCGAGGATCGCGGCCCGCACTTCCTTGCCGGAGAGGTACATTTCAAAATTGCGTTCCAGCACCCGGCGGATGTCGGCGGCGGCGTAACCGTCGAGCACCATCCCGACCCCCTGACGGAGAAAGGGGTTGTCCAGGCGGCGGGCCGCCTCTTCCAGGGCGCGGGGGCCGTGGTCATGGAGGTCGCGGGCCAGTTCCCGGATCTGCTCCGGCAAGCGGGAGACGGCAAAGCGGCCGGCGGCCGGGGTTTTGGCGGTCGCTTCCCGCCAGGTTTTTTCAATGACTTCCCAGGGATGGGCGAGGACGATGGAGATGAGCGGCCCCACCAGCACCAAAAGAACGCTGAGAACCAGGGCCGGATAGTGGCCGCCGCCCATGAACATCGATTGGGCCTTGAGAAAGATGAGGGTACAGAAAACTACTGCCGCGATTTTCACCATGAACTTCTCTCCTTGTCATGAATTTTTGCCTGCTGGCGGAATAACCAGCAATATCCATGCCAAGGAAATAGAGTGGCGGCCGGGCATTATTTGCCGGGTTCATCGTTATGCCAGCATCTGAGACCGGCATAAAATAGGGCGTAAAGCAAGAGGGTGGTTACGGTCCAGGTGGCGCCAATGGCGGCAAAAAGTTGGGGCGCTTTCATGAGGGTGGTCATCAATGAGTCCTGGTAATAAAAAAACCAGGGATAGCCCGCTGGGAAAACCAGATGATGGATGAACTCGAAGACCCTCTTAAAACCAGCCAGCCAGATAGTGAGCCCGGCAAGTCCCAGCAGGCTGGCGGCCATCAGCACAATTTGGCCGGGTGACGGGAGACGGAGCCGTTGCCGCCAGGTAATCAAAGCCAGGAGGAGGGATGCCGCCAGAAAACCCCAGCCGGCCCGCTGCATAATTCTGATCAGTCTTGCCACATCCCGCAGGTGGCCGATTTCATCCGGCCGCAACAAGGCGCCGAGAACCCGGCCCTTGGAATCGTGATAGACTATCTCCCCCAGCTCGCTCCGGCCGTGAACCGCCGTCACGATCTCGGCGAAAAGGCGCTGATGTTCCTCCAGGGTCGTGAGGACAAAGTCGGCCTTGCCCTGGCGATTTTTGGGGGCATAAAAGGCGATATGCTGGTCAATCGCCAGGCTTTCGTACCAACGGGGATAGAAGAAATCGAACCGGGCCAGCAGCAGCCAACTCAAAAACAGGGAGGCGGGCAACAGGCAACCAAGCAAGAACCAGGCAGGGAGACGCCGCCATAAGGGTAACGGGGGCGTCTGCTTCGGCGGCGGCATCTTTTACAGGAGGAAGGTGCGGACGGCGGCGGCGGCCATGTCCAGGGCCGGGGTCGGCATGACCCCCAGGGCCACGATCAGCAGCAGCAGGGCCAGGCCCACTACCTTGGTGGCGCCGTCGATAGCCACCGCCGGCCGTTCTTCCGGCTCGGCGGTGTAGGCCACCCGCACCACCGACAGGTAGTAGTAGATGGCAATGGCGGTGTTGAGGGCGGCCAGGATGACCAGGGTCAGATGCCCTTCCCGGAGGGCGTTGGCCAGCAGCATGAATTTGCCCATGAAGCCGACAAAGGGCGGAATCCCGGCCAGGGCGAACATCCCCACTCCCAGGATCAGGGCCAGGAAGGGCGCCCGCCGGTGAAGGCCGCTCAGGTCTTCGATCAGCACGTTTTCGCCGTTTTGGGAAACATTGCAGATCACCAGGAAACAGGCCAGGCTCATCACCAGATAGCCGCTGATGTAGTACAAGGAGGCGGCAAAACCCGCTTCCTGCAAGGTAAGAACGCCGAGGAGGACAAAGCCGGCGTGGGCGATGCCGGAGAAGCCGAGCATCCGCTTGAGGTCTTTCTGTACCAGGGCCGAGAGGTTGCCGTAAAACATCGACAGCACCGCCAAGATCATCAGCAGGTTGACGAGGGTGTCGTTGCCGGCCGCCACCAGGGAGGCGAGGCGAACCAGCATCGCCGCCGCCGCCACCTTGGGCAGGGAGGCGATAAAGGCGGTGGTGTCGTTGGATGCGCCCTGATAGACGTCCGGCACCCAGAAATGAAAGGGGAAGATCGCCAGCTTGAAGAAGAAGCCGGCCATCACCATCGCCATGCCGGCCAGCACCGCCGGCCGGTCGAGCATGATGGTCAGGGCCGGGAGCAGTTCCGCCAGATAGGTGGTGCCGGTGAGTCCGAAGAGATAGCTCATCCCGAAGAGCGTGATCCCGCTCGCCACCACCCCGAAGAGGATGTACTTGATCGCCGCCTCCATCTGGCTCCGGCTGCCGGTGCTCTCGTCCCGCATCGGCACCAGCAGGTAGAGGGAGAAGGAGGAGAGTTCCAGGGCCAGGAAGAGGGTCAGTAGTTCGACGCTGCTGACCAGCATCATCAGCCCGGCGGTGCTGGAGAGCAGGAAAAGGTAATACTCCGGCCGCACCTCTTCGCGCACCCCTTTCAGGCCGCGGCCGATCACCAGCACCGCGCAGAGCCCGAGGGCGAGGATCAGCTTGATCAACTGGGAGAAAAAGTCGATTTGGTAGGCGCGGAAAAAGATGGTTCCTTCCAGGCGCAGGGTGAGCAGGCCGAGGATTACCGCCCCCACCGCAAAGACCAGGGCGATTTTCCTGGCCCGGTCGCCGGTCGGACTGGAGAGGCTCAGGTGAAAGAGGGAGAGTACCCCCAGCAGGAGGGCGATTTCCGGGGCAAACATCAGCACTTTCATGGTGGTCATTTCCATCACCCGCTTAGGGGATTAACAATTGGGCCAGGGAGGCGCCGCCGGCCTGGGCCGCGTTCACCTGTTCCAGCAAATGGGCGACGCTGACTTCCATCACCCGAAGGAAGGGCGCGGGGGCCAGGCCGATCCAGAAGACGAAGAGCAGCAGCGGGGCCAGCACCGCGATTTCGCGGCCGCCGAGATCAAAGAGCCCGTGGTGTTCGGGATTATGCTCCTTGCCCCAGGCCACCCGCTGGAGCAGGCGGAACATGTAGGCGGCGGCCAGCACCGCCCCGGGAATGGCAAAGGCGGCGATCAGTTTGGAGTGGGTAAAGCCGCCCGCCAGGATCATGAACTCGCCGACAAAGGAGTTGGTGCCGGGAAAGGCCAGGGATGAGAGCGAGAAAAAGGCGAGAAAGGTGATGAACACCGGCATCAGCCGGCCGATCCCGGCATGGAGCGCCAGATCCCGGCTGTGGGTCCGCTCGTAGAGCATCCCGACGCAGAAGAAAAGGGCGCCGGTGGTGATCCCGTGGTTGATCATCTGGAGAATCGCCCCTTCGATTCCCTGGCGGTTCAAGACGAAAATCCCCAGGGTGACGAAGCCCATGTGGCCGACGCTGGAATAGGCGATCAGCTTTTTCATGTCCTGCTGGGCCAGGGCGGTGAAGCCACCGTAAAGAATGCCGATAATCGAGAGCCAGAGCACGTAGGGCATGAAAATAAAGGTCGCCTCCGGGGTGATCGGCAGGCAGAAGCGGAGGAAGCCGTAGGTGCCCATCTTGAGCAGCACCGAGGCCAGGAGCACCGAGCCGGCGGTGGGCGCTTCCACGTGGGCGGCGGGCAACCAGGTGTGGAAGGGGAACATCGGCACCTTGATCGCAAAGGCGAGGAAAAAGGCGAGGAAGACCCAGACCTGGAAGGTGGTGGAAAAGCCCTGCCCCATCAGCAGCGGAATGCTGAAGGTGTGCGGTTCGGTATTGAGAAAGAGGGCGATGATCGCCACCAGCAGCATCACCGAGCCGGCCAGGGTGTAAAGGAAGAACTTGATCGAGGCGTACATCTTGCGCGGCCCGCCCCAGACCGCGATCAGCAGGTACATCGGAATCAGCATCGCTTCCCAGAAGATGTAGAAAAGGACGAAGTCGAGGGCGACAAAGACCCCGATCATCGCGGTTTCCATCAGCAGCAGGCAGAACATGAATTCCTTGACCCGCTTTTCGATGTAGCGCCAGGAACCAAGGACGCAGAGCGGCATCAGCAAAGTGGTCATCAGCACCAGCAGGAGGCTGATCCCGTCCATGCCCAGGGTGTAGTTGATGTTCAGGGCCGGAATCCAGGCATGATGCTCGCCGAACTGGTATTGGGCGGTGGTGGGGTCGAACTGCCAGTAGAGGGGCAGGGAAACCAGGGCGGTCACCACGCTGACGATCAGGGTCCAATTCCGGCAGGCGTTGTCCCCCGGCATGACCAGGAGGAGCAAGGCTCCGGCCAGGGGCAGGAAGACCAGGGCGCTCAGGTAGGAGAAGCCCTCGTTGATAATCAGGAAATCCATAGGACGACCACCTCAGTTGGATAACGCAAAGAGGATGAGCAACACGGCCGCAATCGCAACCGTGTAGAAGATGTTGACTTGGAGCTGCCCGGCCTGGAGTTGCCGCACCCGGCCTCCGATTCCCCGCACCCCCCGGGCAATGCCGTCCACCACTCCGTCGATGGCGTGCCAGTCAAACCAGGACCAGAAGCGGGCCGAGGTCATCAGGGGGGTGAGGCCGAGCCAGGTGTAAGCGGTGTTGACCGCGTTGTCGGTGCTCTGGATCGGTTTTTTGGCCAGCCAGAGGAAGCCGCGCCCCCCCTTCCGGTAAAACCAGTCGAGATCGATGCTGATAGTCGGTTCCGGGGCCAGCTTCTTGATAAAGAGGAAGAAGCCGAGGGCGGTGAAGAGCAGGATCTGGAGCGACTCCGCGACATGATAAGAGGAATAGACCATCAGGGCGTAATCGGCGGCCGTGGACTGGTAGGGCAGCATCTTGTACAGATAGGGGGTGTAGCTACCGATGAAAATGCAGAATACCGAGGCGATGATCATCGCAAACTGCATGTTCCAAGGCGGATCGGCCGCCTTGTCCCAAGTCTCTTGGGAGCAGTTGTTTTTGCCGAACCAGATGAAATAAGGCACCTTCAAGCCGGTATGGAGGAAGGTTCCGGCCGAGGCCAAGGTAAGGAGGAAGGCGGCCCAGTAAAGATGCTCCTCAAAGCCGGCGGCCACGATCATTGATTTACTGACAAAGCCGGAAAAGAGCGGAAAGGCGGAGATCGACAGCCCCCCGATCAGGGTAAAGACAAAGGCCAGCGGCATTTTTTTATAGAGCCCGCCCAGTTCGCTGAACTTGCTCTTGCCGGTCATGAACAGCACCGAGCCAACTCCCATGAAGAGCAGTCCCTTGTAGAGGATGTGGGCAAAGGCGTGGGCGCAGGCGCCGTTGATCGCCATTTCGGTGCCGATTCCGACCCCGGCCACCATGTAGCCGACCTGGCTGATGATGTGGTAGGCGAGCAGGCGGCGGGCGTCGTTTTCCAGCACCGCGTAAACCACCCCGTAAAGGGCCATGATCACCCCGAGGGGAATCAGGATTTCCATGCCGGCAAAGCCCCGGGCCAGGGCATAGACCGCAGTTTTGGTGGTGAAGGCGCACATGAAGACCGCCCCGGATACCGTCGCCTCGCCGTAGGCGTCGGGCAGCCAGGCGTGAAACGGCGGCACCGCCGCGTTCAAGATGAAGCCGACCATGATCAGGTAGATGGCCGGAGTCGGGTTGTGCACATCGAGCTGGTTGAAGCTGAGATCGCCGGTGGCCTGGTAATGGAGGACAAAACCGGCCAGGAGGGCTAGGCCGCCGGCGGTATGAACCAGGAGGTAGCGATAGCCGGTGGCCAGCGATTCCGGCCGCCGCCGGAACCAGACCAGAAAGACCGAGGAAAAGGCCATCACTTCCCAGAAGAGGAAGACCACCAGGAAGTCGCCGGCAAAGATTACCCCCAGGGAGCCGGCCACGTAAATCCAGGCCGCCATGTGCTCGTAGGCGTCCTCGACATGGAGGCCGTAAAGGGTGCCGATGATCGCCATCAAAGTCATGATGTAGGCAAAGACCATGCTCAGGCGATCGACCCGGCCGAAGGTAAGCTGCCAGTCGAGGAAGGAAAAGACCCCATAGGTGCCGTGCTGCATGGAGAGTACCGCCCCGAAGGCGAGCAGCGGCACCGCCAGCAGGAAGGGCCGACGCAGGCCGCCCCGGACAAAGGGGAGGATTATTGCCCCTAAAATCAGCACCAGTGAGGGGTGCAGCCAGAAATCACTCATCGTAATAATCCTCGCGGGTCATGATTCCCAGATGGCCGTACCACTTGGAAAGAAAGATGATCAAAACGCAGGCGACAAAGCCGAACAGGGACCAGAAGCCGGGCAGTTTTTCGGCCGCGGTATGGACGTGGGATTTGTCGAGCAGGAGCACGTCCCAGACCACCAGCAGGGCGAGAACCACATACGAGAGCCGGATGACCAGCTTGAGCCGGTCGCGCAGAAAATCGATCAGTTTGACAATCATCCCGTCACCGCCTTGACGAATTGCATCATGAAATCAGGGTAAATCCCAATAATCACCGAAATCACCGCCGCGATCATGATCGGCACCACCATCGCCAGCGGCGCCTCCTTGACCCCCTGGTACACCTCGCCGGCCGGCGGTTTGCCGAAAAACGCCTTGTAGGTGATGGGGGCGAAATAACCCACGTTGAGCAGGGTGGAGGCCAGCAACACCAGGAGAATGACCATATAATGGCTCTCCATCTGCATGGTGCCGACCAGCAACTGCCATTTGGTGACAAAACCGGCCACCGGCGGCGCCCCGATCATCGAGAGCGAGGCAATGGCAAAGGCGGCAAAGGTAAAGGGCATCACCCGGCCCAGGCCGCCCATTTCCGAGATATTTTTCTTGTGGCTGGCGACATAGATCGCCCCGGCGCAGAAGAAGAGGGTGATCTTGGCAAAGGCGTGGTTGGCGATGTGGATCAGGCCGCCTTCAATGGCCGCCGGGGTAAGGAGGGCCACCCCGAGGATGATGTAGGAAAGCTGGCTCACGGTCGAATAGGCCAGCCGCGCCTTGAGGTTGTCCTTGGAAAGCGCGATGATCGAGGCCATCAGGATGGTGAAGGAGACAAAGTAGGCGGTCATGATCCCCAGGCTCAAGTCGTCCATCAGGTCAACCCCGAAGACGTAGAGCATCACCCGGGTGGTGCAGAAGACCCCGACCTTGACTACCGCCACCGCATGGAGGAGGGCCGAGACCGGGGTGGGGGCGACCATCGCGCCGGGCAACCAGCCGTGCACCGGCATCACCCCGTTTTTGGCAAAGCCCAGGATGCAGAAGATGTAGAGGACGGTGACCAGGGTGCTGCTGGCGTCGGCCGGAAAGATACCGCCCCGGATGTTGTCGGCAAAATCGAGGGTGCCGGTGAGGACGTAGATCAGGATCATGGCCGGCAGCACCAGCCCCTTGGCGGTGGTGGTGAGATAAATGATGTACTTCTTGGCCCCTTCGTAACCCTCTTCGTCCTGGTGATGGGCAACCAGGGGGTAGGTGCAGATGCTGACCACCTCGTAGAAAAGGTAGAGGGTGAAGAGGTTGTCGGCAAAGGCGACCCCCATCGCCCCAAAGAGAGAGAGGGCAAAACAGGCGTTGAAGCGGGTCTGGGCGTGTTCGTGCAGTCCCCGCATGTAGCCGGCCGAATAAAAGACCGCCAGAATCCAGAGGAAGGAGGCGGCGAGGGCAAAAATCATCGAAAAGGCGTCCACCCGCAGGGTCACCGAAACGCCGGGGAGAATCTGAAAGAGCGGCTGGATGATCTTGTGGCCGGCCAGGATGGTGGGAACCATCGAGGCGATGATCGTAAACATGGTGGCCGCCGCCACCAGGGACCATGACTCGCGGATGTCCGGCTTGCGGCCGGAAAGCATCACCAGGATGGCGCCGGAAAGGGCGGCCAGCAGGGCGAGCAGCGGTTTAATCGAGACAATGGTTTCCATGGGTCTTGATCCTTTTATCCTTCAAGTTCCACCGGCACATCGGTGTCGATGGATTTAAAGTTGCGATAAACCGCGATAATAATACTGAGGGCAATAGCCGCCTCGGCCGCTGCCAGCCCCATGATGAAGATGGCGAACATCTGCCCCACCACCGGGTCCGGGGCGAGGAAACGGTTGAAAGCCATGAAGTTGAGGGAGGCGGCGCAGAGGATCAGTTCGGCCGAAATCAGCATCCCGATAAAGGTCCGCCGCTGGAGGAGGCCGTAGAGGCCGAGCCCGAACAGCGCCGCCGCGATCACCAGGTACACGGGCAGNNTGGTTGTAGAGGGTAAGGTTATCCATTATGCTTTGCTCCTGCCGGCTTTTGCCAGCACCAGGGAACCGATGATTGCCACCAGCAGCACCAGGGAGATCAATTCAAAGGCCAGCACGTAATCGGTGATCATCGAGCGGCCCACCGCCTCCAGTTCGCCTTGGTTGATTCGAGCGGCGGCCGGCTGCCACTCGGTGCGCAGGGCCAGGGCGGCCAGGCCCCAGGCAA
>DIKC01000126.1 GCA_002421565.1 Desulfobulbaceae bacterium UBA5628
AGGGAATCGTCCTTTTCACACCCTGGGACACTCTCCTGTCCGTCGCCGAATCGAAGGCCCCCGCTTTTATTGCCAGGGTTCTCTTGAAGGACCGTTATGACAGCGTGGCGAACCTGGGAAACTTTGCCGGGGCGACAGCGATCATAGGAGCCGAGCGCGACGACCTCGTCCCCATCGGGCACGCGCAGGCGCTCTATGCGTCCATTCCGGGAAGAAAACGGATGTGGATCATTCAGGGGGCCGGGCACAACGATTGGCTCATGTTCATGGGCGGCGACAAATTCAAGGAGATCATGGACTTTGTGACGAGGTGACACCGGGCAGACAGACCTCTGCCTCAACGTAACCGGCCGGACGGCTTGCTTCGCTCCGCCAGTCCGTCTCTCCCCTATGCCATGTAGGCGTTTCACCCACATCTAATTCATCCCCGTACCGATACCAAAGACGAAGGATTTGTTCTAATCTGGTGCTGTGGGATTTGGTAAACGATGGGAAAACGCGGTTGTGAGTGCCGCGTTCGTAAATCTGATGGATAAGGAGAAGAAGAATGGCAAACGTCAACGAAACAGATTTCTACGACAAAGTATTTCCCGTGCCTGACAGGGTAAGGGAAAAATCGTACATCAAGAGCAGGGCCGAGTACGACAAACTTTACAAGGAGTCCATTGAGAATCCTGACGCCTTCTGGGCGAAGGAAGCCGAAAAAAGGCTGACCTGGTTCAAACCCTTCGACAAGAATAAGATTTCCGATTGGTCCTTCGGCGACGATCTTCATGTGAAATGGTTTGAGGGCGGCAAGCTGAATGCAAGCTACAACTGCCTTGACCGGCACCTGGAAACGAAGAAGAACAAAGCTGCCATCATTTTCGAAGGCAACGATCCCAGTGACTGGAAGGTCTTCACATACTGGGATCTGTACAGGGAAGTCAACAAGTTCGCCAATGTTCTCAAGAATATGGGCCTCAAGAAAGGCGATGTGGCCACGATCTATCTCCCCATGATCCCGGAACTCGTCATCTCCATGCTCGCCTGTGCCAGGATAGGCGTCGTGCACGCCATCGTCTTCGGCGGTTTCTCCGCAGAGGCGTTGAGGGACAGGATCAACGACTGCAAGTCCACTGTGCTCATCACCTGCGACGGCACCTACCGCGGCGCCAAGGCAGTCCCGCAGAAGGACAACGCGGACAAGGCAGCTGAGCAGTGCCCGACGATAAAGACAGAGGTCGTTGTCAAGCGTACCGGCACGCCCGTCACCATGAAAGACGGCCGTGATATCTGGTGGGACGACCTGATGGCAAAAGCGGGCAGTTACTGCAAGCCCGAGGAAATGGATGCGGAAGACCCGCTGTTCATCCTCTATACTTCCGGTTCGACTGGAAAGCCCAAAGGCGTGGTTCACACCACCGGCGGCTATCTCACCTACGCGGCCCACACCTGCCAGTGGGTTTTCGATCTCAAGGACGACGATGTTCACTGGTGTACCGCCGATATCGGCTGGATCACCGGCCATACCTATATTCTCTACGGGCCGCTGGCCCTGGGGGCCACCTCCCTGATGTTCGAGGGGGTGCCCAGTTATCCCAAGCCGGATCGCTTCTGGCGGATTTGCGACAAGTTCAAGGTCAATATTTTCTACACCGCTCCCACCGTTATCCGCGCCCTGATGCGGGAAGGCGCCGAATGGACCGCCCAGTCCGATCTCGCCAGCCTGCGGGTGTTGGGCTCGGTGGGCGAGCCGATCAATCCCGAGGCGTGGATGTGGTATCACGAGCATATCGGCAAGAGCAAGCTGCCGATTGTCGATACCTGGTGGCAGACCGAAACCGGCGGGATCATGATTTCCGCCCTGCCCTTCGCCACCCCGCTCAAGCCCGGTTCCGCCACCCGGCCCCTGCCGGGGATCGATGCGGTGGTGCTGCGTTCCGACGGCACCGAGGCCGGCCCCAACGAGGGCGGCCATCTGGTGATCCGGCAGCCCTGGCCCGGCATCCTGCGCGGGGTTTTCGGCGATCCGGCCCGCTACAAGAAGGCCTATTTTACCAGCTTTGAAGGCAAGTACGACCCGGAAGACGGGGCCCGCCGGGACGAGGATGGTTATTTCTGGATCATGGGCCGGCTTGACGACGTAATCAATGTTTCCGGCCACCGGCTGGGCACCGCCGAGATCGAATCGGCCCTGGTCGCCTATCCCGATGTGGCCGAGGCGGCGGTGGTCGGCGCCCCCCACGAGATCAAGGGCCAGACCATTTACGCCTACGTTACGGTCAAGACCGGGATCACCCCGGACGATGCCTTGCGCAAGGCCCTGAACGCCCATGTCCGCAAGGAGATCGGCCCCATCGCCACCCCGGAATTCATCCAGTTCTCCGACGGCCTGCCCAAGACCAGAAGCGGCAAGATCATGCGCCGGATTCTGCGCAAGATCGCGGCCGGCCAAACCGAAGAGACGGATTTCGGCGATACCTCAACCCTCGCCGATCCATCGGTAGTAGATACCCTGGTGGCAGGAAGCAAGGAGTTCGTAAAGAAGTAAGACGTAGAACGCATAGAAGCGGACTACGCCCCCCAAAAAAACGGGCGGCAGTGCCACAGATTGCGGTAAGCGGGACGGCGATGCGTACGCTAAGTACGTGAGCCGGCCCGATCGCCGCAAGATTCGGTGCTGCCGCCCGTTTTTTATTCGCGAAATTTTTCCGCCAGCTCGGTCACCGCCATGGCGTAGCGGTTGGAGTTGTTCCATTTGGTGATTGCCTGGAAGTTGGGGTAACCGGCCACGTAGCGCATCCCGCCCCCTTCCAGTTCCAGGCCGACGATGGTCAGGGGTTTGTTGTCCTGGGCCGGGGGCAGTTCGATCCCCAGGGCCGCCGCCACCTTTTCCCGTTTCAGCAACCCCTGGCGGCCGGCCTCGAAGGCGGCGGTCAGTTCCTTGTCCTTCAATTCCCGGCCCAGCTCCCGGTAAATCGGGGCTCCGAATTTCCAGCCGAATTGCTTGAGATAGTTGGCAATACTGGCCAGCACGTCCGGCACCGAGTTCCAGACATCGCGGCGGCCGTCGCCGTCAAAATCCACCGCATAGGCCCGGAAGCTGGAGGGGATGAACTGGGTCTGGCCAAAGGCGCCGCCGTAGGAGCCGGAGACGTTGAGCGGGTCAACATTGTTTTCCCGGCAAAGAAGCAGGAATTCCACCAACTGCTGGCGGTAAAAGCTGCTTCGGCGGGGATAGGCGTCAAACATGGTGTTCAGGGTCTGAAACATGTTGAAGGAACCGTCGTTGCTGCCGAAACGGCTCTCAATCCCCCAGATGGCGACCACGATTTCCCTTTCCACCCCGAATTCCGCCTCCACCCGGTCCAGCAGTTCCTTGTGCTTTGCCAGCAGGCTGCGGCCGTTGCCGATGGTGGGCCAGGTGATGAAGCGGGGGTAGTATTCGAAATAGGGCTTGGCCTCCCACTGGGTGTCCATCAGTTCCAGAACCCGGCGGCGGATGCTGGCCCCGGCGAAGATTTTGTCCAGTTCTTCCTGGCTGAAGCCGTGGCTCTGGCGCAATTCCTTGAACAGCCCGCGATAGCGTTCCGAGGTCAGGTCGATGGCCTGGCCGTCGGTGACCAGATCGGCGGCCTTGGGGGCCGGTTGGCTGGTGGCCTGGGCGGTGAGCGGGGTCAGCAGCAGGGCGAGGATGAGGAAAAAACGGCAGGCAACCTTCATGGGGTGAAAACCTCTTGAAATGATTGGTTAAATTTATCCACCAGAGCAACGGGCAGGGCGTTGATTCCCCCGGCCCCGGCCCGGCCGCCGCCGGTGGGAAAGGCGCGGCACAGTTGATCCGCCCCCTTGGGCCGGGCCAGCGGCGCCCGGATGCTGACCACCAAGGCGCTCTGGTCCTGGTTCGGAACCAGGAGGGCGTGGGCCAGTTCCGGTTCTTCCCGCGCCTTTTCGTTGCAGAACACCCCGGCCGCTCGTCGCGCCCAAGCTTCGGCCGGGAAGCGATAAATCCGGCCGGCGGTTGAGGCGCTAAGGGGCGGCACGGCCCGGGCGCGGGCCATGTCGTCGCTGAAACCCTGCCGGAGAGTGGACAATATACCAGACCGGCGGCAGAAATCAAAAGGATCGGTAAAAGGCATCAAGGCCCGGTAAAGATCGGCGGGATGGAAGTGGAGATCGGCCGGGGCCGGGCCGTAACCGTTGTAATTGCACAATTCGCCCAATTCCCGCAGGGTGGCGGTTTCCGCCTCGCTCAGACCCAGAGCGGCGGCGGCCCGCAGGGCGGGTTGGTGGAGATTGTCGCCAAAGGCGGCAGCCACCGCCCAGCCCCGATAACGGCCATCCAAGAGCCGATCCACGATCAGGGAGGTGCAGACCTCCGGGCTGGGGTCGATATGGGCGGTAAGGTTGGGGCTGGCCGGAATCTCGCCGGGAAAATGGTGGTCGATGTAAAGCACCGGGCAGACTTCCAGCAGCGGCAGGAGATAGGCCCGGTTGCGGTCCAGGGAAACATCCAGCACCGTGACCGCGCGCGGCTGCTCGGCGGGCGAAACCTGGGCCAGCAAATCAATGTCGCGCTTGACCCCGGTCACCAGTCGGGCCTCGGGCCGGGGCTCGGCCAGCCGCAATTGATGGAGGGCGAAAATCCCGTCCGCATCGCCGTTGAATACATCTATCCAGACCATTTTTGCTCCATTGATTTCTTTGGTTGATCTATGCCGGTTCTTGCATCCAGGCGGGGATGTGACGTTTCCCGTTCAGGATGCGCCAGACATCGACGCAATTCGACAGTTCAACATAAAAGATCAGATACGGATAGCGACCGATCGGCCAACAGCGCAGGCCGGGGATTTCCAACTCGATGGCATGTAGAACCGGCTCCAGGGTGATGGGCGAGATGGGAAAAGGCTTGTTCCAAGGCGTCGATAAAGTCCAGGGCCGCCTGTTTGGCCCCTTGGTCCAGATAATGGGCAACGGCCTCGTGGAGATCACGATCGGCCAAAGCACGGGGAATAACCGGCTTCATCCGGCGGGGTGGAGGCGGACCCGATCCCGCAAGGCTTCGAACCAAGCGCCATCAACCGGAACCGTGGCGGCCGAGTCGGCGCCTTCTATCAGCATTTTGCGCAAATAACGACGATCCTTGTCCTTGCGGATCAGTTCGCGTACGTACTCGCTGCTGGTGCTGTAGCCGCCGCTGGTGACCTGCTGGTCAACGAATGATTTCAGGGAATCGGGTAAAGAGATATTCATTGTAGTCATAATGTAACGATAAATTTTTTGGCAAAAATTGGCAATGGCAAAAAAATGGCCTGGGGTACTCATGCACGACACTCATGCACGACTCTCCTTGACAGTAGAACCAGTAAATGGTGACATGCTGTCATGACCACGATGTACAAGGTGTTTACTGGTTCACAAATGGGTGGCCTGTTGGCGGAGATCGGAGAAGATTTGCAGATCCGTAACGGCGACGATGAATATGTCGATGTGACCGAAACCGAAACGCGCGAAAAAAAAATAACTTGTCAGTCATGTTTTTTGAAATTAGTTTGCAAAAAAGGGTGGATCGTTTCAGCACTATGCAAGTGGCACTGAAACAATGTGGCAGGGAAGGAGCGGGCTGGTCACACTCATGGTAGGGTGATATACAGGTCTGCTGAATTACTCGTTGGCGAGGAACCTATCTCAATTTATATATGAGCGACAAGGAATATAGGCATGAAGGATGAATATGATTTTGAATTTTTGATGCGGAATATGACAGATGCCCAAAAATCTCTTTTTCTTGAAAACTTGGATCTTTGGGAAAAAACCGCGCAAATGAATAACCGACCTCAACATTTTGATGGTTTTGATGTGGATCTGCAAATGCTGTTACAAGAATGGAAATATCTATTGGAAAATATACTTAATTTAGAATTTTCAGAGAAGGTATCTCTTAGGGCTAAACAGGATATCGGCGATGACTGAGAGACTATTTGCTGGATGCTCAATAATTCTCATGCTGTTTCTAGCCAGCTGCGCAGCCCAAAAATATTTCTACAACCAGCGCTACCCTCAAACCGCACAACAGGCCAGCTACAACTCTGATATTAGCTACTGCAATGCAGTAGCCTATGGAATGGCCCCAATGCCGCCGGTCAATCTCCAACCAACCGGCCCCACATACACCAGCGGCACCTTAATCGGCAATAACGGTTATGTCGGGTCGTATACGGGCACTACATACCAAGACACCAGCATGGCCACCATGTCAAACCTGCTCAGCCTATCCTCCGCTCTCGCCGCACAGAACGCACGGCAGAATATTGCCGCCTCATGCATGGCCAACATAGGATGGTTTGAGGTTGAAAAGGGCTACCTCCCTCCATCTCAGACCGTCCCAACACCTACTGCCGGTAAAGAAGGCGATGCCAGGGAACCTTTCTCTCAAGGGGGCGTTGCACCCTTCCTGGCCAAGGTCAAGAATGCCCTTGCCGACGCCGAGCTATCGGAGAATGATCCTGCCTTCCTCGGTTTTGCCCAGCAAGCCCCGACCGAGGATGCCTCCGGGCAGCCGTTGTCCTTCGATGACCAGGTGAAGTGGGCCATCGACAAAACCATCGAATACAAGGCGGCCGAAAGAGCCCGTTGGCGGCTGGAGAACGAGCAAAACAGCCTCCTTCACCAAGATCAATAAGGTTTCGCCAACAATCGGCTTAACCTGACTGCGGGCACTGCTGGCATTTGCAACTGGCACCGGGCGCGGTCAGGTTAGCCGAAGCGTTGAGCCGGTAGAAAACGTGACCGACTCTCAGGCGCTCTTCATCGCACTTTGCGGCATAAAGGTGGCCGGAAACTACGGTACGTGGAGGAGATAAGGCGAAAATGGCTGAAATCACGCAGGTCAAAATAGTATCGGTTCCTCAGCAAAATCTGTGG
>DIKC01000052.1 GCA_002421565.1 Desulfobulbaceae bacterium UBA5628
AAGGAGATCGAGGTTGATCGGCGGCCGGGCCGGAGCGGCGGCGGTCACCGCCAGATCGTGGAACCAGGAGCGGAGCAGATCGAGCAGTTCCGGCAGTTCTTCCTTGAGGGCGGCGGCCTCCTCGGCCAGAGCGAAGATTTTTTCCACCGCCTCCGGCTGCTCCGGGGCGAGGGTCAGGAGGCTTTCCGCGATTGCCCGCCGTTTTTGCAATAGGCCCTGTTCCTGCAAGGCCCGCGCCCGGCCCAGACTGCCTTCGGCCACCGCCGCCAAGGTGGCGGCCAATTCTTCGGAGGCGTCGTCGGCCGTGAGTTCCGTGGTTAGGTGGGCGGTTAAGGCTGGCCGGGGCAGGGGGTAAAAGGGGATGATCTGGCAGCGGGAAAGGATGGTGGGGAGGATGTCGCCCGCTTCGTCGCCGGTGAGGATCAGGATGGTGCCGGCCGGCGGCTCCTCCAGGGTTTTGAGCNNTTGAGCAGGCTGTTGGCCGCTTCCCGCCGCATGCTGTGGATTTCGGTGAGCAGCACCACCCGGAAGCGCCCTTCGTAGGGAGGGAAGGCCAAGGCTTTTTTCAGCTCCCGCACCTGGCTGATCTTGATCGCCGCCCCGTCCGGTTCGATCAGGATAAAATCGGGATGGTTGCCGGCCAGGAATTTGCGGCAGGAAGTACAGACCCCGCACGCCTCGTGGTCCTCGGGGGCCAGGCAGTTGAGGGTGGCGGCCAGGGCGTAAGCGGCGCTCTTTTTGCCCACTCCGGCCGGGCCGCGAAAGAGGTAGGCGTGGGCCGGGCGGTCGCGGACCAGCATCCGCCGCAGCATCTCCTTGGCCTTTTCCTGGCCGAGCAGCTCACGGAAGCGGATGATCATCTCAGTCCCAGAGGGTTTTCTGGCGCTGGGCCGGGGCTTCCGGGTCGGCGGCGGATAAGCGGTCGCGGGATGCCCCGCCACCCTGTTGCCGCTCATTTTCGGCGGGCGGGTCGTTTTCCCCGGCCGGCCGACCTTGGACGAAGAGGAAGCGTTCCAGGTTGCGCTGGTAGTCGGTCCACTGGTAGCCGGGGGTGGAGGCCTGGCGGCTTAAGCGGTCGAAGTAGTTGAGTTTGGCGTCCAAATCGTCGAGGAAGTGGAGGACAAAGGCCTCCTGGAGCATAGGCAGGGTGGGGGCGCCGAATTCGTGGCGGCCGTGGTGGCTTAAGATCAGGTGCTGGAGGCGGTCGCGGAGGTCGGAGGGGAAGCCGGGAATGGCGGCGGCTTTTTGCCCGATCATCTCCGCTCCGATCACCAGATGGCCCACCAGCCGGCCCCGGTCGGTGTAGTCGAAGGGGTAGTTTTCCTGGGCCAGTTCCTCCACCTTGCCGATGTCGTGGAGCATCGCCCCGGCCAGCAGCAGATCGCGGTCGATGGCCGGATAAAGCCCGGCCACCGCGTCGGCCAGCCGCACCAGCCCCAGGGTATGTTCGAGCAGGCCGCCGAGATAGGCGTGGTGCATGGTTTTGGCGGCCCCGGCCCGGGCGAAACGGGCGGCGAATTCCGGGTTCTGGAAAAAGCCGTTGAGCAGTTTGCGCAACAGGGGATGCTTGACAGATTTGATCTGTTTGGCGAGTTCCGCCGCCATTTTGGCGGGATCGACCGGGGCGCTGGGGATGAAGTCGGCCTGCTTGACCATTGCCGCCTCCACCGCCCGGACGGCGTTTATTTTAAGCTGGAGGGCGCCGCGATAATTTTCCGCCATCCCGGTCAGAAAAATGAAACTGCCCGGCTGGCAGAAGGGGGCGAGATTATCGGCATCATCCCAGATCGGGCCGCCGATCTCGCCGCTGCGGTCGCAAAGGGTCAGCCGCAGATAGGGCTTGCCGGCCCTGGTCTCACCCCGGTGCAGCTCCTTGACCAGAAACACCCCCTCCACCGCCTGGCCGTCCCTGATCTCATTGATAAAAACGCCCTTGTCCTGGGTCATGCCAACTCCGTAAGGATTTCGATAGCTTCTTCCAAGTTTTTTTCTTGGGTGTGAATACCTGGTAAGCCCGGCACAAAGCCAATATAAAGACCGGTTTCGTGGCAGGTTCTAATTGTTATGCTCAGTCTTTGTTGCATGAGTTATTCTTTTGCGGCCCATTGATTTGCTTGAATGGCCAACAAGTATGATGGAAATTCACATTGAAACAAACAAGGCCTCAGTCGTTCCCCCTCTCTTGGTCGCATCCCCAGCTAAAACGCTTTGTCGATCAAGCTGGACATATTTCCCAAATCCTGAATACAATTCTCTAACTGTTGTGTGATCCGCGTTTGTGACAACAACAAAAGCGCCACGTTGCGCAGCTTTTTTAACGGCTTGATGAAGTCTGATCTGATCGTCCCAGCTAAAAATTTTTTCATTATATTTGAGGAAATTATTGAAATTGTGTTGAACCGTATAGGGTGGGTCCACAAACACAAAATCGTCTTTCCCGCATTCCGCGATGACGTCCTCAAAGTCGCTACATCGGATCTCAGCATTAGCTAGACGTGCCGATACTGCTTCAAAATTATCGTTTCCAAATATGACAGAACTTTTTGTGCCAATTGGCACATTAAATTCTCCTTTTAGGTTTACACGGTAGAGGCCATTCCAACAGGTTCGGTTTAGATAGAGAAAACGACCTGCTGCCACTAATGGATCTTTTGGTTTTGAAGCTCTAATTTTGTAGTAGTATTCTTTGGAGTGAGCAAGATGATGTCGCTGCATGATCGCCCAAAGTTCGTCTGGGTAATCTCGTAAAATTTGATAAAGGCCTATTAGCTCATTATTGATATCAGAAAGTAACGCACGGACTGGTGAAAGATGGAAGAAAATCGCTCCGCTTCCCAAAAAAGGCTCTACATAACGCCTGTAAGTTTTGGGGGTGGGTAGCAGATCATGCCCGACTAGCCAGCGTTTTCCCCCAGCCCATTTCAAAACAGGGCTAACCATTTGCCAGCTCGCCTTCGATTTTGGGCATTAATTCGCTGCGGAGTAAGTCTAAAAACTCTAGATCATCATCAGTAAATGTCCGCATATTGCTAGGATGAGCAGCGATTTTCCGTAGTTCATTGAATTTGTAAATCCATGCCAAGTAATATCTTTTGCCCTTTTCTCCTTCTAACGGAAAATTGAAGACTTGTTCAAAATACGGCCAATTGTTTGTTTGTTTCATTATTTCTGGCAGGTCGACGATATCGAGGTAAGCCCATTTCTTCTTGCGCCTGTCGGGGGCATCGTCCTGTTGTTTTTTATAGGCATTCTCTCGAACCCGTCGGTTGTCAACGCCAACCTCCCAAAAGACAGGATCACCTGAATCAAGAGTTTTTCTCCGTGAACCCGCTTGAGAGTTTTGATAACGCAATCAACCATTTTCTCGGAGAGTTGCATGGCAAATATTTTTGCTTCATCAACCCGCTCAGATTCGGTCTTTGATCTCCAATTCACAAATTCTTCTGGTCCAAAATCAGGAAGAGCAGCGTGAATGATTGTATAAAGTCGATACAGGTATTCTTTCGGGCCTCCTGACCCAAATGTCACCTTGAAATTTTTGTTTATCGTTTCGTCTGTGGACTGAGCAACGAAATTAAACGCATGTTGTGCAACTTCAATTACCTCTGTTGCAAATTTTTCAACAGGTAGCGTATAAAAGTCCAATCCTTTTTTATGAGAGAGATATTTTACAATTTCAGCAATGAGCATAAAATGGGCTCGAATACCAGGATTATAACAAAGGTAACCACCCTTACCCGTTTCCCATCGCTTCGGATTAGCATTGCGGAGTGCCTCAAAGTATAAATTCAATACTTTGCGTGCTCGTTCGACAGTCTTTTCGTCGGTCGCATCTGCAAGCGGCCCCCTCACTATAGTTTTATGGGCAACCTTTCCAAGCAGTTCAGAGGCCTTAAGGCCATGAACTGCTTCGGAAATGGTGAGATTTTGCTGTGGTTCCGGGGGAACTCCGTGTTGAGTAAATCTACGAAAAAATGGGCTTGTTTTGTCGATATTTATAGACCTAACAACTGCTGAGGCCAAGGCAAACAACGCCGTACTAGGATCTGAATCGCCAAGCTTGAGGTCGGCTAAGAGGCTGACTAAAAGACTTTTGGGAACGCTTTTTTGTTTGTGGTTGATTGTTACGAAGAGGTCGGCCTCTTTTCTGGTAGCCATTTCCTCAAAAGCCAAAATGAAGAGGCTTTGGTCTAGAAACTGTTCAGATAAATGCGAATAACCGTACAGGCGATGCTGCCCATCAATAATCCATGCTGATCGATACATTGATGGTAGTGTAAGCCAACCGAATTTTATGTTCGGGTCGGTGTTTTCCTTGTTAGAAATCAGCTCCCAACGGGGCTTGCATGTAAAATTGACCAAAATGTTAGTCGGGAAATAGCCGCCATTTTCTATGAATTTTCCGATCTCTTTTATACGAGAAGATGTCACCATCCGCTGATACGCAGGTTTTCCGTCAGGATGATTTAGAGCTTGATGATTGATAAATGCGATTTTCAGGAGATTTCGAGGGGTGGTCACAAAACTATAGAAAGTCTCTCCGGCAACGGTTCCTCTAATAGCTGGTATTTTGATTTCCCCCAAGCCCGGCACTTTTTGTCTTTTCAGGAATTCCCCTAGTATTTGGTACTTTCCCGCTGGCCCCATGTGCCTAATGAAGGCCTCAAAATATTGTAGTTCGTTTTCCGTGATAATGATGATCCCGCCGTCTGTGGCTCTGTCGACGTCCGGTTCAGACCAGATAATGTTGTTGGTGACATATGCCCAAATTATCTTTGGCTTTGGACTATCATTATAAAGTTTGTAGATCGATCTGCGGATATATTCCTTAAGCGCAACAGTCTCCAGAATATCCTTTTGGAGACTTCTACGATCACGTTTTTGGCGTGATTTGCATTCGATAACAAATGCTGTTTCAGAATCAGCGGCGAAGACGTCAATTTGTTTCTTGCCGGTAGAACGATCTGACCGTTCAAATGAGACTTTGAAGTTTTCACCATTCATGATGTGGTAGCCCATTTTATGTAATAGGCACCAAACGCGATCTTCTAACCACTTATTGTGACTTTTTTCCCGTTTGATACGGGTAATACGCTTGCCAGGTCTGTGAACTACCCACCCTTTTTGCTCGTACTCCTGCACATCAGCGGAATGAGCCCCCATGAAATCATAAAGATTATTTCTGGCCCTATACTGACTTCTTTTGGCTTTGGAATCCTCAAGCAGGGGCGACAAAAAATCATTAGGGGCCGTGGTCGGTTTAAGTTGGTCTTCGCTCAAGCATCCCTCCCGAAAATGATTTTTTTTTTGTGGAAGATTGTATTTGCCGGACTATTCCAGCAGGCGCAAGCGAAAAAGTTTTTTGGCCAAGTGGTAGATGTCGTCTTTGGCGCCTTCCCGGCGAATCCCGATTGCAACGACAACCACCACAATTTCAAACTCTTTTATGATATAGAGGATGCGATAACGTTGTCCAACCGCTCGGATGCTACGCAGACCGGATAATTCTCCAACCAGCGCTTTCCCTTGTTTTTCCGGATCTTCGGCTAGGCGATTGATGACGGCGCCGATTTTTTCCCGGATGCGGCGATCAGTAATTTCGGCCAGCATGTGTAAAGCCGTTGGGGTGACGATGATCCGCCAACTCATATTCCCAGTTCTCGCCGCGCCTCTTCCCAGGGGATGCCCTCCCCTGCTTCCATTTCCTTGATACTCTGCCGCAGTTGGGTCATCAGTTGCTGGTCGCCCATCACCTCAAGGGTTTCGGAGATCGCCTCATACAGTGCCCAAGGGAGTACCGCCAATACCGGCTTGCCGCGACGGGTTATCTCCGCGACGTCGAGTTCCTCGTCGCGGTTTAGCGTTTCCGGCAAAGAGGTCAGTTGTTTCCGCGCTTCCATGATGGGGATTATTCTAGTCATCAGCTTCCTCCTGTACCATTAACAGTACGCTCATGCGTTCTTGTTGTCAATGATAATGATAACCTGGCGGAAATGCGGGTAACTTTTCAAGTTTTCCGGCCTTAAAAAGCGAGCGGTTGTTGCCAGCTCTTTTTGAGGTCGTCGAGGCGTTCTACCAGGATGGTGTCGCCGTTTAAGCCGGTGAGGCGGAGGACCGGCTCGGTGGTGACGGCGCCGATTCTGGCCCAGATGGTGTCGGCCATGATTTGCTCGAATTGCTGGGCCGCGGCCGGGGCGATGGTAACCAGCAGGCGGCTTTGGGATTCGGAGAAGAGCAGGAAGTCGTCGCGCTCAAAGGGTTCGGCCAACGCCACCCGGCCCAGGTCGCAGTCCAGGCCGAGGTTGCCGGCAAAGGCGGTTTCCGCCAGGGCCACCCCCAGGCCGCCGTCGGAGCAGTCGTGGCAGGAGGCGACCAGCCCGGCCGTGATCGCCTGGTGGAGGGCCTGGTAGCGGGCCTTGGCTTCGGCGGCGTTTACCTTGGGCACCTGGCCGCCCACCCCCTGATGGCGGGCGCCGTATTCCGAGCCGCCCAGTTCGGCGGCGGTCGGCCCCAGGAGATAGACCAGATCGCCGGCCTTCTTGGCGTCCATGGTTACTGCCCGGCGGACGTCGTCGATCTTGGCGATCACCGAAAAGAGCAGGGTGGGCGGGATCGAGATTTTGATTCCCTCCACCATGTAGTCGTTTTTCATTGAGTCCTTGCCGGAGATGCAGGGCACCCGGAAGGCGAGGGCGTAGTCGGCCAGGGCCTGGTTGGCCCGCACCAACTGGGCCAGTTTGTAGGGGCCGTCCGGGGTTTTGTCGGAGAGGATCGGGTCGCACCAGCAGAAGTTGTCCAGCCCGGCCATCACCTCCAGGCCGGCGCCCACCGCCACCGCGTTGCGGATCGCCTCGTCGATGGCGCAGGCGGTCATGTGGTAGGCGTCCAGGTCCGAGTAACGGGGGCAGATGCCGTGGGAGAGCACGATCCCCTCGAAGGAGTCAAAATCGGGGCGGAGCACCGCCGCGTCCGAGGGGCCGTCGTTCATCGCCCCGGTCAGGGGCTTGACCACGCTGCCGCCTTGGACTTCATGGTCGTACTGGCGCACCACGTATTCCTTGCTGCAGATGTTGAGCCGTCCCAGCATGGCGTGCAGTTCCAGGCCGCAATCGGGCTGCTCCGGGAAGTGCGGGGCCGGCGGATCGGGCGGGGTCCAGCAGGCGGTCATCCGCATCGGCGGCAGGCCGTTATGGAGAAAATCCATGTCCAGGCAGGCCACGGTGCGCTCCTGGTAGAGGACGTGGAATTTGCCGGAATCGGTGAAGGTGCCCAGGACGCTGGCCTCCACCTCCATCTTGGCGCAGAGGGCGAGAAACTCCTCCAGTTTGGCCGGCGGCACCGCCAGGGTCATCCGCTCCTGGGCCTCTGAAATCAGGATTTCCCAGGGCTGGAGGCCGGCGTATTTGAGCGCCGCCCGGTCGAGATGGAGTTCAAAGCCGCCGGTGTCCTGGCCCATTTCCCCCACCGAGGAGGAAAGCCCGCCCGCCCCGTTGTCGGTGATGCAGCGGTAAAGGCCGAGGTCGCGGGCCTTGAGCAGGCAGTCGAACATTTTTTTCTGGGTGATCGGATCGCCGATCTGGACCGCGGTGGCGGGCGAGCCTTCGTGCAATTCCTCGGAGGAGAAGGTGGCGCCGTGGATGCCGTCCTTGCCGATCCGGCCGCCGGTCATCACGATCTGGTCGCCGACCTGGGCCTTTTTGTCTTGGGAGGGCTTGCCGCCGACCAGGGTCGGCATGATTCCGACCGTGCCGCAGAAGACCAGGGGCTTGCCGGCAAAGCGGGGGTCAAAGACGAGCGAGCCGTTGACCGTGGGAATGCCACTCTTGTTGCCGCCATGTTCCACCCCCAGCCGCACCCCGTCGAAAATCCGCTTGGGATGGAGAAGCCGGGCCGGCAGCGGTTGGTCGTGAAAGGGCGAGGCAAAGCAGAAGACATCGGTGTTGCAGAGCAGCCGCGCCCCCATGCCGGTGCCGAAGGGGTCGCGGTTGACCCCGACGATGCCGGTCAGGGCGCCGCCGTAAGGGTCGAGGGCCGAGGGGCTGTTGTGGGTTTCCACCTTGAAGGCCAGGTTCCACTGCGAGTTGAAGCGGATCACCCCGGCGTTGTCCTTGAACATCGACAGGCACCAGTCGTTGTCTCCCAGTTGGCGGCGGATTTCGGCGGTGGGCTTTTTGATGAAGGTGTCAAAGAGGCTGTGGAAGACGGTGGTTTCGCCGCTCACCGTGTCCCGGTAATGGATGGTGCCGCTGAAGATTTTGTGTTTGCAGTGCTCCGACCAGCTCTGGGCCAGGGCTTCCAGTTCGACGTCGGTGATTTTATGGCCCAGGCCCTTGGCCTGGCGGGCGGCCAGTATCTCCGGCCGGTTGAGGTGGTCGCGGATGATCTTCATCTCCTCGAGCGAGAGGGCCAGCACCCCTTCCTTGCTGATCCGCAGCAGTTCCTGGTCATCGACATGGAGGTCGATTTCATTGACCCGCCACTGATCGCGGCCGATTACCTTGGGGGCGTAGGGAGTGATGCCGCCGGCCGCGACCAGTTCCTCGCGGCTTAAGACGGTGAAGCGTTCGATCAGTTCGTTGGCCAGCAGCTTGGCGGCGATGGTTTCCGCCTCGGCCTTGCTCAACGGGCCGCTGAGGAGAAACTGGTTGGCGGTGTAAACCCCTTCCTCCCGGGCCAGTTTGCGGCCGAGCAGCAGTTCCAGGGCCTGGGCCGCGGTGTGGCCTTCGTTGTCGGTCACTCCGGGCCGGAAACCCACCTCGATCAGCCAGTCAAAGGGAATTTCCCGTTCCAGGGCCAGCGAGCCCAGGGAAAATTCCTGGGTTACCGGGTCGCAGTAGGGGCCGGCGGCGGCGGCCCGCAACTGTTCGGCGGTGATCTCCGCCTCCACGGTAAAGACCTTGACGACCCGCACCGCGCCCACCGCCAGCTTGAGATCGGCGGCAATTCGTTTGCGGGTTCGTTCACCAAAGGCATCGGTGAGTTGGGGCTTGATGCCGACCTCGATCCGGGCGAGCATGGGCGACTCTCCTGTGGGCAAAAGGCAAAATTGCGAAAAGGAGGCCGCCCGTTTTTGCAGCCGGCGCGGCCCCATGACAATCAAGATTAAGTCCGGGACTTTACCGGCAATGACGCTGCTCTGTCAAGCAGCGGATTAGGCCACCAGACGGGAGAGGATTTGGTAGGTGCGGTTGACCATGTTGCGCGGTTCGACCATCAGCCCGGCCTGGATCATGGCGTTGTCGAGGATCAGCTCGACCACGGTGCGGGCCAGGGGTTCGTCCTTGGCCCGCAGGGCGTCGAGCCCCGTGAGCAGGGGATGGCCGGGGTTGATCTCCAGGTTCTTGCCCCCGAAGGAAGGCATTGCCTGGCCCGAGGCCCGCATCACCCGTTCCATACCGGCGCTCAGGAAGCCGTCGGGGTTGACGATCATTGCCGGGCTGTCGGTGAGCCGGGTCGAGCTTTTCACCTCCTTGACCTTGTCGCCCAGCACCTCCTTCATCCAGGCGGCCAGGCCGGTATCGGCCGCTTTTTCTTCCGGTTTTTCGGTTTCGCCGGACGCGGCGGGCAGTTCCAGGTCGCCCCGGTCGGCGGAAACCAGCTTGTGCTCCTTGAAGGCGCCGATGTGGCTGAAGGCGAAATCATCAATCGGGTCAAAGGTGTAGATCACTTCCAGGTCGCGGCGGCGGAAGGCCTCGACGTAGGGGCCGGCCTCGATCGCCTCCCGGTTGGGGCCGTTGATGTAATAGATTTCCTTCTGGCCCTCGGGCATCCGGGCGACATAATCGGCCAGGGAGGTGAGCTTGCCCGGCTCGCTCTTGGAGGACTCGAAGCGGAGCAGACCGGCAATCTCCTCCCGGTAGTTGAAATCGGCGATCGCCCCTTCCTTGAGGAACATCCCGAAGGTGGTCCAGAATTTTTCATATTTTTCCGGTTCGCTGCCGGCCAGTTCGGCCAGGAATTTGAGCAGCCGCTTGCTCACCACCTTGTTGATCTTGGCGACCAGGGCGTTGTCCTGCAGGGCCTGGCGGGAGATGTTCAGGGGCAGGTCTTCGCTGTCGATTACTCCTTTGAGGAAGCGGAGCCATTCCGGGAGGATGGTCTTGCTGTGCTGTTCGATCAGCACCCGCCGGCAGTAGAGGCTGACCCCCGGTTCCTGGCGGCCGAAGCCGAAGCTTTCCATGTTTTCCTGAGGGATGAAGAGCAGGGCCTTGATCGCCAGGGGGGCGTCGGCGCTGAAATGAAGATGGGTCAGGGGCTGGTCAAAGGCATTGGCGATGAATTTGTAGAACTCGTCGTACTCCTCGGCTTTGATTTCGCTCTTGCCGCGGGTCCAGAGGGCCTGGACGGTGTTGATCGTCTCGTCCTCGAGCTTGATCGGGAAGGGCACGAAACTGGAGTAACGGCGGATGATCCGCTTGATTTGTTCCTCGTCGGCGTATTCGTGGGCGTCTTCTTTTAATTCGAGGATAATTTTAGTGCCCCGCCGGATGCCGGGGCAGGCGGCGATGGTGTAGCTGCCGGCCCCGTCGGAGACCCATTCGTGGCCGCCTTCCTCCGGCCGGAAGGAGCGGGACTGGACCCGAACCGTCTTGGCGACCATGAAGGCGGCGTAGAAGCCCACCCCGAACTGGCCGATCAGGTTCAAGTCCTTGCGCTCGGTCTCGGCCAGGTTGGCGAGAAAGGTGCGGGAGCCGGAGTGGGCGATGGTCCCGAGGTTGGCCTCCAGTTCGCCCCGGTCCATGCCGATGCCGGTGTCGGTGATGGTCAGGGTGTGCCGGTCGGGATCAACGCTCAGGTTGATTTCCAGGGGCAGGTGGTGGTCGAAGATTTCCTCCTCGCTGGCCAGCAGTTGCTGGTGGCGGAATTTTTCCAAAGCATCGGCGGCGTTGGAAAGCAGCTCGCGTAAAAAAATCTCCCGCTCGGTGTAGAGCGAGTGGATGACAATATCGAGCATCTTCTTGACTTCGGCCTGAAACTCCTTGGTCTCAGTGGCCGGGGCGGTTTGGTCGGTACTCATGGGTTCTTCCTCCGTGGTTTGATTTTGGGGCCAGAAAATAATCACTGCCGGAGGAGTGTCAAGGCTTGTCGCCCAAAGGTAGATTCCTTGCCGGCGACAAATTTTTTTCCGCGGGTTTTTATGCTTACAGCCGTAAGCTTTTATGCCTAAAAAACGGCTTGTGCAAGGACGAGCCGTAAGTTTTTTGCCAGGGGGTGACGGCCTGAGGGAGGCAGTGGCAGGCCAGGATAATATCATGTTTTTAGCAGGTTGTCTTGTTTGCCCTGGCTTGGCACGGATTTGGCTATAAGTAAAAGACAGGGATAGACTGGACAAGAACCAGAAGGAGGTCGGTTATGCGTAAGACACCTTTGCTGACAGCCCCGCCGGCTATTGTCGAGGAAATGCACCGGCTTTGGCAGGAAGGATCCGACCTCCTTTTCTGGCGGCCAGGAGCATCCTCGAAAATTCTCCGTTTTTGGAAATTGCGCGGTGATCAGGAGCCGTTGCGGCTGATTGCCGAAAAACAAACCCCGTTCATGGCGGGAGGCAAGGGCGGCTGGATATTTTATCAGGTTGCGGAACAAGGGCGGGCCTTTGAAGGGGTGATCCTGGAAGAGTCCCCTGAACATCTGACTCTGGCGGTTCCTTCGGTGGTTTTCGCTGTCTGGTATCGGAAAAGCCCGCGGGTGGCTTGTCCCGCTTCCGCTTCGGTGGTGTTTGTCCCGGCTCGGAGCAGGCATCTGCTACCCGGATATCCGCTTGATATTTCCTTGGGAGGCGCCAGGTTGATGGTGGTATTTCCCGCTTCCGTCCGCAAGGGCGACCTGATCGGTCCCGTTTCCTTTTCGTTGCCGCTGACGGTTTATCCCGGCGGGATTGTTTCTTTTACCGTGGCCGAGGCGACGGTGGTTTGGAGCAAGGATAAAAAGGGTGGCGGGCTGCAAATCGGCATTTCCTTTCGGACCGAGGCGGAGGAGGCGGCCAAAATCGCGGCCTATGTGCAGGCCATGAACGCGGCGAAAACGGCTGAGGGGGCTCTTGCGAAAGAGCGCCGCCGCCATGAGAACGGTTGGCCCCGGTCGCCCCTTCCAATTTGCTTTTCATGCTGCCCGGCGGCAGTAGGGTGATCAAGGCCACGGTGGTCGATATTTCTCCGGCCGGAGCCAAACTGACGGGACATTTTTCAACCCGCGTAGAGCCGGGCCTGACGCTCGGGCCGTTGACCTTTGCGCTCTACCGCCGTTTTGCCCCCAAAGAGGTCACCGATATCATCGTTCCGGAGGCGAACGTGGTCTGGGCGGAGGCCGGGGCATCGGAGGTGGAACGGTTCGGGGTGCGGTTCGATCCGGAGTTCGCCGCGGCGGACAAGTTGACGGATTATCTTAGTTCCCGCCGCCTTGAGGTGCAGGCGGAGCAAGGCAAGGGGAAGGCATGAGCAACGGCGCCAAGGGAGTGTCAAGATGAGCGATCTCTTGGCCTGCCCGTCAGTTCCGCCATTTTGGTTTCCATAGCCTCCAATCGTTTTTCCGTGGCCG
This sequence comes from Desulfobulbaceae bacterium UBA5628, assembly GCA_002421565.1. Taxonomy (GTDB): domain Bacteria; phylum Desulfobacterota; class Desulfobulbia; order Desulfobulbales; family Desulfurivibrionaceae; genus UBA5628. The sequence goes on from DIKC01000052.1 coordinate 12,535, forward strand.
CCAGCTGGTCGAAATAGTGGATGTCGTGTGCTAGGGCATGGAAGACGAGGGGGTTGCCGCTTCTTAAAACGCGTCTGGCGCCCTCCAGCAGTTCAGCGATGGCCGGATCTTCGTCAATGGCCGTGGCGGTAGTTAAGTCCATCTCGCCTTCGCCTGCCAGTAACCAGTCCAAATTCACGCCAAAGAATTTTTTTAGAGATATAAGCAGCTCTCCTCCAGGGGTTTTTTCGTTTTTTTCGATGCAGGATATATGGCCTTGGGATGTGCCCACGGCGCTGGCAAGCTCCTTTTGCGACAACCCTTTTCTTTTTCGTAGCAGCTTCAGACGTTCACCGACCATATATATTCCAAAAGATGTTTTTTTGTTGACCGTTAAATCTCTATAGAGATATGATGGGGCTATCAATTTGAAGCGTCACATTTTGACAGTCAAAAAAAGAGAGGTTGTACGCATGAAAAAAAACATGCCCATCGGCGACTGGCATCCGGCGGACGTCAAGGCCGCTCTTGAAAAACGAGGTTACAGCTTTGCCCGTATAGCCCGGGAGCAAGGTTATCGCTACAATTCTCCCAGTGCGGTGTTGCGGCGTCCCTGGGCTCCGGTTGAAGAAATCGTGGCCAAGATCATCGGTGTGAAGCCGGAAGTTATCTGGCCGACCCGCTACACCGCCAACCGGATTGTTCGAGGGCCGCAACACCGCCAGCCAAAATCGCAATCTAGAATTAGAACATAGCAGGCCAAGGACGGAGGCGCAATCTCCTTTGTCGGGTTATTGCCCGTTGATGTAGTGTAGGCGGAGCGGAAGATTTCTTGCTTCCGGAAAAAATTTTTCCAATTGACTCATTCGTTACAACCATAGCGGTCTGGCACCGTAAACCCTCTTGATGGCTTTTGCGTTTGCAAAAAAAATTGTCGGTAGCGGCAGTAGCCGCAACGCAGGTCAATAATACTGACAACCTCATGCTGTCAGCCAGTTACGCTCTTTTTTGTGGTTTGGCATGGATTTGGCAAAAGAGGAAGACTAAAGGATAGGCGTCGGAGACAAAAAGGGGCGGTCTGTTTCGGCTGGCCAGATTGGCAGGAGGATGCGGGTAATGATGAAGATCATCAAGGAGTGGCAGGCGCGTAGCGGTATGGGTCCGGAAGAATTTCAGCAGGAGATTTTCAAGTGTGCCTGCGTTTTAGGCAGTTTAGCCCTGGAGAAGCGGCAAGACGGCCGAGATACCTTGGTGTTTACGGCGCTTGACAAAGAAGGGGGCGGGACCACGGTCATGACCATCCGCCGTTTCCATGCGTAAGGTACCGCTTTATACCGAACCGCCGGCAATCATGGCGGAGATGCATCGGCTCTGGCAGGCAGGCACTGATTTGCTTTTCCGGCGGCCGCAGGCGACTCCCAAGTTTCTGCGCCTTCTGGAATTGCGTGGCGACATGGAGCCGGCCCGTTTGCTGGTCGCCAAAACGACCCCGTTCATGGCCCAATGCCGGAGCGGCTGGTTCTTTTATCGAATTGACGGCGAGGGCGCGGTTTTTACGGGGAAGTGGCGGCCGAGGATCAGAACAACCTGACCCTGACCCTTCCGGCAAAGATATTCACCGTCTGGTACCGTAAAGACCAGCGGGTTGCCTGCCCTGATTCCGCCACCGTGGTTTTTGCCCCGTCCCGGTCGGGGCGGATGCTGCACGGGAAGCTGCTGGATATTTCAAGGGGCGGTGCCCGGTTGAGCGGTATATGTCCGGCCAGGCTGCGGCGGGGGGATATGATCAGCCCCTGCTCATTCTCCCTGCCGCTTTCCTCCGGGCCGGGCCGAGTGGCGGCCTTTACGGTGGCCGAGGCAAAGGTGGCCTGGAGCGCGGCCAAGGCGGGCGGGGTGCTGGAAATGGGGATCTCCTTCCAGGCCGGGGTGGAGGAAACGGCCAAAATCGCGGCCTATGCGCAAGCACGCAATTTGGCGGCAGAGGTCGGTTCAGGGGAGCCGGAGCCGGTCGATGAGCGGCGGCGATCTGAGCGGCTGGCGCCGGTCGCCCCCTCCCGCCTGCTCTTTCTGATGCCAGGCGGCAATCGGGTGGTCATGGCCACGCCTTCGGATATTTCCTTGGCAGGGGCCGGCCTGAATGGAAATTTTTCAAGCAAGCTGGCGTCCGGCCTGGTGATCGGACCGCTGACCTTTACCCTTTACCGCCGTTTTGCGCCCAACGAGCCGGTCGATCTCACTATTCCGGAAGCGACCGTGGTCTGGACGGCGGGCAAGGAGGCGGTCGAATCGTTCGGGGTCCGCTTTGACCCGGGTTCCAGGGCCGCTGCTGATCTGGATGACTATCTACGCTGCCGCCGGCTGGAAATGCAGGCGGAGCAACGCAGGGGGAAAGCATGAGCAACGGCGACAGGGGTGGCGGGTTGCGGCTTTGCGAGGAAATATCTTCCGATGTCATGGGTGAGCTTTGCGCCTTGATTGCCGCCCCTGATGAATCTCTTAAGGCGTATGGCCGGGATGGTCTTTCCGTTGCGGTTAAGGCGGTGGCCGTGAAATATCTTGCCGGGCGTGAATGTCTGGTACTTCGCAAAAAGGAACCGTTTGAGAGCGGGTGCGGACCGTTGTTGATCATTTATGACTCGTCGGGGACAGGCCCGCGCGGCTTCTCGGTTTTGGTGTTGCGAGAGACGGTTCTCGAACTTGAAGTATCCCTTCCTCGCGGCATTTATCGAGTACAGCGCCGACGGCAGCCAAGGTTGCCGCTCGCTCCCGGCTCCAAAGGGACTTTTTTCCGCCGGGGCTACGGACGCCTGTTCAGCGGCATTTTGCGGGACATTGGTCTGCGCGGCGTGAAAATATCCCGGCTGGATGGGGACGCTGGCTGGCGGCCGGGGGAGATCGTCGGCCCGCTGTTGATGAACATTTGTGGCATCAATGGCCGGGAAACGGAGAGAGTTCTGGTGCCGGAGGTAAAAATCTGTTATGTGCGAAATGAGGCGGCAATGGGCGGCATAATGGGATTGTTTTTTGGGGAAATCGACGCTGTCCGGCGTGAACGGTTGGCCCGCTTGCTCGCCCGGCCGTTCCGGCAATCGGAGCCGTCAACCCCGTTTGGGAATGGGGAGTAGCCCGGTCTTGGGGGGGAAAGACGATGGATGAACAAAAAAATCAGCATGAAAGCCTGAATCCGCAACTGCCGCTGTTGCTGGTGGATGACGCGGAATTGGCCCTGAAGAGCTACAGTGCCATGCTTCGGCAGGGCGGCTACAATCATCTCATCCTCTGTCAGGACAGCCGCCGGGTTTTGCCACTGCTGGCCGAGCATGGAGCGGAGGCGGTGCTCCTTGATCTTCACATGCCGCATCTTTCGGGGGAGGAGTTGCTGCCCCAGATCGTGCGGGATTTTCCCCATGTGCCGGTGGTTATCGTCACCGCCAACGACAAGGTGGAGACCGCGGTGCGCTGCATCAAGTCCGGGGCCTTTGATTACGTGGTCAAGCCGGTGCCCCGGGACCGGCTGCTGGCCACCATCCGCCAGGCCTCCTGCTTTCGCGATCTGACCCGGGAAAATCGTACCCTTGGCGCCCGTTTTCTCGCCAAAAAACTGGAAGAACCGGAAATATTTCTGGAAATCGTCACCAACAACGAGGCGATGCGGGAGATTTTCCAGTACGTGGAGGCGGTGGCCAGAACCAAGCAGCCGATTCTGATCACCGGCGAAACCGGGGTGGGTAAGGAGTTGCTGGCCCGCGCCATCCATCGGGCCAGCGGCCGCCAAGGTGAATTCGTCGCCTTTAACGCCGCCGGGCTTGATGATGAGTTGTTCGCCGACACCCTGTTCGGGCACTTGAAGGGCGCCTTCACCGGCGCCGGCCGATCCCGGCGCGGCCTGGTGGAGGAGGCGGCGGGCGGCACCCTGTTTATGGATGAAATCGGCGATCTCAGCCTGGTTTCCCAGGTCAAGTTGCTACGCCTGCTTCAGGAAAGCGAGTATCTGCCCTTGGGGGCGGACACCCCCAAGCCGATGACCGCCCGCATCGTGGCGGCGACCAATCGGCAATTGACCGATCTGCAAGGTTCGGAACGGTTCCGCAAAGACCTGTATTACCGGCTGTCGGCCCACCATATTCATGTGCCGCCCCTGCGGGAACGACTCGACGACCTGCCGTTGTTGCTGGCTCATTTCGGCTCTCTGGCCGCCCAGACCTTCAACCGTGTTCCCCCCCGTTTTCCGGAGACCTTGCCGCCTTTGTTGGCCATGTATGATTTTCCGGGAAATATCAGGGAGTTGCAGGCCATAATTTTTGACGCGGTCAGCCGCCAGCAATCCTCCGCTATTGCCCTGGAGGTTTTTGAGCACCGGATTCTTCCCGGGCTATCCGGCCGCCACCGCCCGGCATTGCCGGTGGCCGGCAACGGCGAGCCGCTGGTGCATTTCAGCCCCGTCTGCTTGCCTACTCTGGAGCAATTGAAATCATGCCTGATCGAGGAAGCCCTGGTCCGCACCAGGGGCAATAAAACCCTGGCCGCCAAGCTGATCGGGATCAGCCGCCAGGCCCTCAACTGGCGCCGGAAAAAAATGGAGGGCGGCGATTAACGAGATTCCGTCGTTGTCCAAGGGAGTTGCAAAAAGCCCGCCCGCAGACAAGCTGCGGGCGGGCTTTTTGGGTAAAAAAACAGCGGAAAAATTAGAACTTGGTTTCGAAAGTCACATAAACCTGATCGGCGCTATCCACCATCAGCGGCGCGAAGCCAGCCATGGGGCCGTCGAGGGCGGCGGTGAGTGCTTCCACCATGGCTCGGTCGGTGGCGCTGTCAAGATCGTAGGGCCGCATGTTCCAGTCCAAGGAGCCGGTGTAATCGTAGCGATAGTGCTGGTAGCCCACCCGGATAAAGGCCTTGCCCAACCAGGATGCGGCCCGGCCGGGAAGATCGTAAATCCCGTATACTTCATAGACATGGCCGCGGGTGGCGAGCTTGGAGGCGTACATGTCGTCGTGACCAGGGCTCATCCCGATCCAGTACTCGCTACCGTAATTATACTCGACCCCGAACTTGAATTGGGATTTGGGGATATCGTAGCGGGCGCCCAGGTAAACGGAATAACCGTTCTCCGAGTCGGTGTTGGGGGCGCCACCCATCATCATCGCCACCGGATCGTTGAACATACCCTTGCTGTTGGGATCACTGCGGCTCCAGGCACCGGCGATGAAATAATTCAGGTTTTCCCACTTGTCTTTATAAAGGGCGGAGGTGTGATAGATATCGCCGATATTGTCGCGGGGATTAATGGGGGCCAGTGCTTGCACAATGGAAGAATCCATGTCGGGATAATTAAAGACATCCATGGCGATATAGGACTGGAGGTATACAAAACGGTCGCCCTGATTATAGATGTCCCAGCTGATCCCAAGGAAATCGGTATCATCAATGGTGTTGAACTGGTCGTTGCCCAGGCCGGCCTCGAAACCGCGTCCATAACAGAAGCGGATTCTACCGGGCAGATCAATGGCGTTGAAGAGTTTGTCGTAGGCGTAACCGATGGTCAAGCCGTCAAAGGGCCAATCCATATAGGACACCGGAGTGGCCAGGCGTTGATCCTCGTTCATTTTCAGTTGGCTGGGCGGGCCGTCGGTGGTGGGGCGGCGACCGATGGAGAACCAGAAATTGGTATCGTTGATATTGTTCCAGTTGACCACCGCCCGATCCACCAGCAGGGCGTTATCGGACGGCTGGCGGCCACTGTTGCCGTCGATGGCCGGGAAGCCGCCGAAGGGGCCAGCGGTGGTATCCGGCGTGTTCTGCATCCCCCAAGCCTTATACATCGCCAGCCGGCCGGCAAATTCGACGTTTTCCAGCGCCCTGGCGTACATATTAAGGCGCAGGCGATTGGTCATCAAGCTGTCATTTTTTTCAGTGACTTGGGTGTTGGCGGTCTGGTAGCGATCCCGGCTGAAATAATCATAGCGGCTACGGAAATCGCCAGACCAGTTGAAACGGGCCGCGTGGTTCCAGCTGACGGCCGATTCTTCGATGGTGGCATTTTTCTTCTCCTGCTCCTGCTTGTTCGCCTCCATCTGCGCTTTCAGTTCCGATAACTGTTTAGAAAGCGCCTCGATTTTCGCCTCCAGACCGGCATCCGCCGCCAAAGCCGCGGCCGGCAACGTCAAGACGCCGGCCAACGCCAATACAGAAATTTTTTTCAACATTTTTCCCTCCTCCTGAAAATAGTTGGTGTCGCTCCGTCCCAGACCCCCTGGGAAATTACCCTTGGATCGTCCACATATATTTTGGACGATATGTTTATATATCTCTATATTTCGACATGTCAAGACAAAAAAATATCCTGTTTTTCAATAGGAGCCGTAGCGCATGGCTACGCACTGCATGATGTTGGCCAGACCCGGTTCGGCGATCTGATAAAAAACTTGGCGGCCTTGGCGTTCGCTGCTCAGAAATCCGCGATCCTTTAGGAGGCGGAGATGCTCGGAGGCCATGTTGCTGGGAATACCGCAGGCCGCGGCCAAGGCGCCCACCGAACAGGGAGCGTCCAGCAGAATCTGAATCATCATCAGGCGATGGGGATGGGAGAGGGTTTTCAGGCATTCCGCCCCTTTTTCCAGGGCCTCCATGCTCATGCTCAAGGGGGCGTCGATCATTTTTTTGTTCATCTTCTTCACCGTTGTTTGAGGGCCGCGATCCGCTCTTCCAGGGACGGATGGGTCATGAAAAGGCGTTTTAAGCCGTGCCCGACTCCGCCGGAGATGCCGAAGGCGGCCATCTGGTCGGGCAGATGGGGCTGGGCGACCGAGCGTTGCAGTTGCTCCAGGGCCGCGATCATCTGGTCGCGGCCGGCCAGGGCGGCGGCCCCGGCATCGGCCCGGAATTCCCGCTGGCGGCTGAACCAGAAGACAATGACGCTGGCCAGAATCCCGAACACCAGTTGGGCGATGATCGAGGTGATGTAAAAGGCCGGGCCGTGGCCCCGTTCGGTCTTGAACACCGCCCGATCCACCAGATGGCCCACCACCCTTGAAAGTACGATGACAAAGGTGTTGACCACCCCTTGGATCAGGGCCAGGGTGATCATGTCGCCGTTGGCCACGTGGCTCACCTCATGGGCCAGCACCGCTTCCGCCTCGGCCCGGTTCATGGCCCGCAACAGGCCGGTGCTTACCGCCACCAGGGCGTTGTTGCGGTTCATCCCGGTGGCAAAGGCGTTGACATCGGGGGCGTTATAAATCGCCACCTCCGGCATCCCGATCCCGGCCGCCCGGGCCTGCCGGGCCACGGTGTTGAGCAGCCAGATTTCGGTTTCATTGCGGGGGGTGGTGATCACTTGCGCCCCGGTCAGGCGCTTGGCGGTCCATTTGGAAATGACCAGCGAGATCAGTGAGCCGCCGAAGCCGAAGACAGAGGCGAAGATCAGCAGGCTGGTCATGTCGAGACCGATGCCCTGGGCGTCGAGCACCCCGCTGACCCCGAAGAGGCTCAGCACCACGCTCAGCACCAGGACAATGGCCAGGTTGGTGACGATAAAGAGGAAAACGCGCTTCATTTTCGCAACTCCCTTAAAAAATTTCCGCTTCCGCGGCCAACGGCGTCATCTCCACCGCCTCCTGGGTGTGCATCAGGCGGTCGATGTCGAGCAGAATGGTGACCCCTTCCTTGAGCTTGGCCATTCCCAGGATCATCCCGGTTTCCACCCCGCTGCCGAAGGCCGGGGCGTCCTCAATCTGGTCGTCCTTGATGTTGACCACCTCGGAAACGCTGTCCACGATGATCCCGGTAAGGGTGGAGCCGCGGCGGCCGGAAATTTCCACGATGATGATACAGGTCCGTTCGGTGTAGGGGGTCTCTTCCATGGCGAACTTGAGCCGCAGATCCATGACCGGAATCACCCGGTCGCGGAGATTGATGATCCCCTTGAAGAAGGGCGGCATCTTGGGCAGTTCGTGGATGCCGACGATGCCGATGATCTCCTTGACGTCGAGGATGCCGAGGCCGTAACGCTCCTCGCCCAGGGTGAAGACCAGGTATTTGCCCTCGCGGCTGGCCAGGGCTTGTTTTTCCTTGAAGTCCTGCAACTTGAGGGCGGCGCTCCCCCGTTTGGCCCCGCCTTCCTCGGCCCCGGCCTTGCGCCCCGCGCAGGCCCGGTCGGCGAAACGGGTGTCGATAAAGGCCCCGACATCAATGGGGCGGCCGATTTCCATCTTGTTGACCATGTAGTCCTGGATGGTTTCCAGGTCTTCCCGCACCGGGTAAAGGTCGTCGTAGATGATTCCCTCGGGGTCGGCCAGCACCTGGCGAAGCAGGCCCGGTTCCAGGCCGATTTTCTTTTCCGGGTCCAGGAAGGCGACCGCGATTTCCGCCGACTGGTCGATGTTTTCCTTGATCGAGCGGCCCGCCGCCACCACCAGATTGGTGAATTCCTGCACCGCCGCCGGATACTGGTCGATGATCTCCCGCCGGAAGACCACCACGCAGCAGGGATGCTCGGCCCAGATTTCGCTGGAGAGAAACTGCTTTTCCGCGATTCCGGCCGCAATCGCCCGCGAGCCGATCGGTTCCGCCACCAGGAAGCCGCAGGCATCGGCATTGTCCTTGAGGAATTCCGGCATCGCCACCGGCGGCGCCACGTCAAACAGGACGTTGACCGCCTCCTTGCCCGCCACCCCCGGCCGCAACCCCATCTGGGTGAAATACATGTGGGCCAGCATGTTGTGAATCGACATTTTGTGGGGGATGTAGAAGGTCTTGTGCTTGAAGAACTGCTGGTAGGGCTTGATGTATTTGCCGGCCCGGTTGCGGACGCAGATGCTGCCGTTGCGATGGGCGAAAAGCACCAGCTTGATCGGGACATCATAGCTAAAGAGATCCATGGCCGCCGGGGCGAGGATAAAGGCGCCGTCCACCTCGCCGCTTTCGAGGGCGGCCTGGACCGGGTTCCAGCTCGGCATGCAGCGGGTTTCCAGGGAGAAATTGGCCGGCTTGACCGCGCCGCTCGCCATCTGGTGCTTGAGCACCCCCAGGGCGAGATGATCGGTGATCTGGATATGGGCCATCTTGAGATGGACCTTGCCCTCGCTCGACACCTTGGGGCCTTCATCCACCTTGGGGGCGACCTCCTGCTTGATCCCGAAGGCCCCTTCCATGGCGACTTTCAGTTCATCGGGGGTGAAGGGCTTGGCTACTACCCCGTTGGCCCCGCCCTCCTTGGCCTTGGCCACGTATTCCTTGTCGCCGTGGCCGGTGGCCATGAGAAAGGGCAGATTCTTGAATTTATCCTGGCCGCGCAGCCATTGAACCAGTTCCAGGCCGTCCATTTTGGGCATCGCCCAGTCGCTGATCACCAGCCCGAAGCTGTCGTCGCCCTCCAGCTTGGCCACCGCGTCCTTGCCGTCCACCGCCTCGACGATATTGGTGAAGCCCACCTGGCCGAGAATTTTGGCCTCCATTTTGCGCATGGTGCCGGCGTCTTCCACCAGCAGGATTTTCAGACTCGGATCAATGGTCATGGCGATTTTCCCCGGAGAGATTTTTTGACGGCCGCTTTATTTCCCAAAATATAGACCATGCTCGGCCGGGAAACAAGGGGGAAAGGTTTTGGCGGCCAATCAAATATGGTACATTGCCAAGAGGAGGAGTTTGCTTACTTACTCGCAAGGGAGGGGATGATTATGGGTTGTTGCGACAAATCAAGGGAAGGAGCGCCGCCACCGCTGAAAATGATGGCCCGTCTGCCGGAGTGGATCATTCTGCCCCTGCGGGTGCTGCTCCTGGCCGGGCTGCTGATCAGCGCCCTCTATGTCGTCCGGCGGTTGAGCGCGGGCGAAGAGGTGCTGCTGACCCAGGTCTTTCTGCTTATTTTGCAGGTGGTGATTTCGGTTACCATCCTGGCGGAATGCGCCCGCAGCAGCGCGGTCTATAAGGCGATCCGCAAGGCCGATCAGCAACGGGCGCAGCTCGATCAATAACGCTTTTCCGGCCGCCGTTGTTTACCCCAGGCCGAGGGCCATGCCGGCCTGATAGACCGCCACCGCCAAGGCAAAGGCGAACAAGGTGTTGAAGCCAACCGCCAGCGCCCCCCATTTCCAGGAGCCTGCCTCCCGGACGATGCAGACCACGGTTACGAAGCAGGGGGCGTAGAACATCACGAAGATGATCATTGCCAGGGCCTTGACCGGGTTCCAGGCCGGATCGTTGGCCAGGGTGGCGGCCAGGGATTCGCTCGCCTCCGGGTCCACTTCCCCCAGGGAATAGGCGGTGCCCAGGGTGGAAATCACCACCTCCTTGGCGGCAAAGCCGCCCACCAGGGCGATGTTGGTCCGCCAGTCAAAACCGGCCCAGCGGCTGACCCCTTCCAGTCCCCGGCCGATCCGGCCGGCCAGGGATAGTTCCAGCCCCCGTTCCGCCTCCTGCCGGTCGATGGCGGCCAGCCGTTCGTCCAGTTCCTCCCCGCCGTAAGTTGCGCTTACCGCCTCCCGCCGGCCGCTGAAGCGGGCCTCTTCCTCTTCCGGCAGGCCGGGAAAGGTCATCATCGCCCAGAGCAGGATGGAGATCGCGAGAATCACCGTGCCCGCCTTTTTAATGTACTGCCAGGTGCGTTCCCAGGTGTGGATCAGCAGTCCCCGGAAAGTGGGCAGCCGGTAGGGCGGCAGTTCCATGACAAAGGGGGTGGATGGCCCTTTGAGTACGGTCAGGCGATAGAATTTGGCCACCAGCAGGGCCACCGCCCAGGCCAGGAGGGTGAGCAGAAACATTACCAGGGCCTGGCGGTCGCTGAAAAAGACCGCGGTGAGCAGGGCCAGCACCGGCAGCTTGGCCCCGCAGTTCATGAAGGAGACGGTGAGCAGAGTGGCCAGCCGTTCCCGCCGTGATTTTAGGGTGCGGGTGGCCATGACCCCCGGCACCGCGCAGCCGCCGGCAATACCGCCGGAGACGATGTAGGCCATCACCGAGCTGCCGTGGAGGCCGAAGGTCTGGAAAACCCGGTCCATCATAAAGGCGACCCGGGCCAGGTAGCCGGAATCCTCCAGAATCGCGATCCCGAAAAACATGAACATGATGATCGGGACAAAACCCAGCACTCCGCCCACCCCGTCGATGACCCCGGAGATGACCATCGACTTCAAGGGGCCGTCCGGCAGGCCGGCTTCGGCCGCCTCGCTAAGCCAGCCGAACAATCCGTCCAGCCAGGCCACCGGCAGTTCGCTGTAGCTGAAGGTAAAATTGTAGAGCCCGAAGAGCACCGCCAGCATCAGCAGCGGCCCCAGGAAACGGTTGGTCAGCACCCGGTCGATCCGGTCCGAGGTGTAGAGGCGGTCGGCGTCGTGGCGGTGGCTGAGTACCCCCTGGCGGAGGATCGATTTGATGTAGCCGTAGCGGTGATCGGCGATCAGGGATTCGGGGAAGGTTTCCAGGGTGGTCTGGAGATGGCGGCTCGCTTCGGCCGTCATTCGGCTCAGGGCGGCGGCTGCCTCGCGGTTGCCCTGTTCCGTCTTTTCCTTTACCTGGCTGTCGTTTTCCAGGTATTTCACCGCCAGCCAGCGGGCCGGGTAGGTGTCGGTCAGCAGCCCCTGGTCGCTGACCACCTTTTCCATTTGCAGCAAGGTGTTGTCCAGGTCTTCGCCGTAGGAGATATGGAGCGGATTCCAGGCTGGGTTTTGTTGCCCCAGGCGGCGGGCTTCCTCCATCAGGGCAACGGTGCCCTGGCCGCTACGGGCGATGATCGGCGCCACCGGCACCCCCAGGAGGGTGGCCAGCTTGTCGCTGTCGATATTGATCCCGCGATCCTTGGCCACGTCCATCATGTTGAGGGCGACCACCATCGGCGCCCCCAGTTCCAGCAACTGGGTGGTCAGGTAGAGATTGCGTTCCAGATTGGAGGCGTCCACGATGTTGATCACCACGTCCGGCCGTTCCTGAACCAGAAAATCGCGGGCTACCACCTCCTCGACGGAATAAGCGGTAAGGGAATAGGTGCCCGGCAGATCGACGATATTGCAGCGGCTGCCGTCGGCCAGGGTGTATGGCCCTTCCTTTTTTTCCACCGTCACCCCGGGATAGTTGCCCACATGCTGGCGGGCCCCGGTGAGGGCGTTGAAAAGAGTGGTCTTGCCGGAATTGGGATTGCCGGCCAAGGCGACGGTAAAGGATGGTTTCATGGTTGTTGCTCCTCGACTTCCACTTCGATGTGATCGGCTTCGTTGTTGCGCAGGCTGAGGGTGCCGCCCATGACCCGCAGGGCCACCGGGTCGTTTAAGGGGGCGCGGCCCTGGATGGTGATCCGGGTGCCGGGCACCAGTCCCATTTCCCGAATCCGCTGGCCCAGTTCGCCGGCCACCTTGATCGCGGTGATCACCCCGCTTTGGTTCCTGGCCATCCGGCGCAGATTGATTTTCGCCATGACACTTCTCCCGAACTGAGATTAACGGGGCCGTGCCCCTGAGCGTTTGCCGTTTTTATAACGGCCTCTTGTTTCATTGTCAACAGTTTTTAAAGAGATCAAAATAAAATTAAGCATGGCTAAAATATGGACGGCAAAACGGCGGCCGGCAAAGAAGGGAGCCAGCGGTTATGCTTGTTCAGGAAGGATGATCTGATGGCACTGACGGAGGAGAAAGGTCTGCAATTGCTGTTCGGCGTGGGGATCAAGGGCGGTAAGGGCGATTCCGCAGTGGAAGCCATCCTCGTCCGGGGAGATATGCTTGATCTCGCCGCATAACTCCAGGGAGTCCCCGCCGAGATGGAGGATCAGTTCATGCTCGCTTCCCGCTTGCAGGCGAGGATCGGCGGCCGGCAACTGAATCCCGATGCCCCGGCTGCCGATGTCCAGAACCGGGAAGCGGGTTCCGGCGATCTCCAGTTGAATTTGCGCCTCGGCCGGGGCCGGCCCCCGGTAGGAAGCGCGGCGCGACGGCGAAGGATCGGCGGCCCGGTCGGCGGATTGCTCAGGCATCGGCGTTTCCTTTAATTTTTCGGGAACTTGATTTTGAGGCTCTCCTTGTCGCCCTCCTGTTCCACCTTGACCTGCAATTCAAGATCGCCGCTGCGCAGGCCCAAAGCGAGGGCGGTTTTCTCCTTGGCCGCCTCGCTGTGGAGAATGGCCCGCATCAGTTCGATGATTTTGCCGAACATGGCCGGGGTGGGGGCCGGGAGGGAATTTTTCTCCCCGTCGGCGGTGACGGTCACCGAAAGGTCTTCTTTCTTGCGCCTGAAGGAGAGCTTTTCCGCCCGCAGGGTAAGGGCGTGGAGCAGGGCCAGAGCCAGGTATTTCATCGCCTCTTCCTGGGGATCGCTCCCCTTGGCAATCGCCGCCTGCCGCAGTTGCACCGGGAAATCGGTGTCGAGATAGCAGTCGCACATCTCAATGAGTTTCTGGTGGAGATTGGGATCATGGAGTTGCATGGTTCACCTCCTGGTTGATGGTCGTATGGTCTCTTTATCTTCTATCATAGAACAGAACCGGCCGGAGAGAAAAGATAATTTGTCTTGAATTCGGATAGCGCGCCCGGCATTATGGCGGCCATGAATTTTCACCTGCTGCCCCTGCTCCTTTCCGTCTTTATCGCCCTGCTGGGAATCGGGATCATCGTCCCGGTGATGCCGGTGTTCGCCGCCAGTCTCGGGGCCGGCGGCCTGGCCATGGGGTTTATCATCGCCGTCTTTTCCCTGACCCGCGGTTTTTGTCAGCCCCTGGTCGGCAATCTTTCCGACCGCTGGGGCCGCAAGGGCTTTATCCTGGCCGGCCTCCTGATCCATGTCCTGGCCGGCCTTCTTCTGCCGGAGGTGGTTTCGATGGAGAGCATGCTCCTGATCCGCGCCCTGCATGGGGTGGGCTCGGCGATGATCGTGCCGGTGGCAATGGCCTATGTCGGCGATCTGGCGCCGGTGGGGCAGGAAGGCCGCTACCTGGGAATGCTCAACATCGCGATCTTTGCCGGGATCGGCAGCGGCCCGTTGATCGGCGGGGTCTTCACCGATCTCTGGGGGATGGCCGCCGCCTTTTACGTCATGGCCGGCCTCAGCGCCCTGGCCTTGATCATGGTTCTGCTTCTGCTCCACATTCCGGTCGCCGTCCAGGCCGTCGCCAAGGGCGCGGCCCGGGAAGGGGTGATCCGCGCCTTGACCGGAATGCTGGCCAGCCGCCGCACCGCCGGTATTCTCCTTGCCCGTTACGCCACCATGATCATCATGGTGCCGACCATGGCCTTTCTCCCCTTGCTGATGGACCGGATGTTCCAGGCCAGCGGGGTGCAGATCGGGCTGGTAATCGCGGCCCGCACCTTGGTCAACGCGGTGCTGCAAACCCCCTGCGGCCGGATGGCCGATCGCGGCGACAAACCCCGCCTTCTGCGGTTGGGCTGCCTGGTGCTCAGCACCGCCATGTGCCTGATTCCCCTGGCCGGAAATTTCTGGACGCTGCTGCTCATTTTCGTGATCCTCGGCAGCGGCGAGGCGGTCATCTGGCCGACCCTGGGGGCGTTGGCCACCGAAGAGGGGCGGATTTACGGCCAGGGCACGATGATGGGGGTTTTCAATCTGGCGATGAGCGCCGGGGTCTTCAGCGGCGCCATGGCCGCCGGCCTGGCCACCGATTACCTGGGGCTTTACTGGACCTTTCCCCTGGTCGGGCTGCTGGTTCTCGCCCTTACCCTTTATGCGATCAGGAGTATCGAGCGGACGGGCCTTAGCCCCGGGGGTGAAAGCGGCGGTGGGCGGCCTTGAGGCGGGCGGTGTCCACGTGGGTGTAAATCTGGGTGGTGGCGATGTCGGAGTGGCCGAGCATCATCTGAACCGAGCGGAGATCAGCCCCGTGTTCCAGGAGATGGGTGGCGAACGAATGGCGGATGACATGGGGGCTGATCTCCCGGCGGATGCCGCGGGCGGCGGCGGTTTCCCGGATGATCTGCCAGAAGCGGAGGCGGCTCATGGCGCTGCCCCGGCTGGTGACAAAGAGAAAATCGCTGCGCTGTTTTTTGAGCAGGCGGGGGCGGCCCTGGGTGATATAGAGGGCCAGGGTTTGGCCGGCCGCCGCCCCGAAGGGGATCAGCCGTTCCTTGTTGCCCTTGCCCAGCACCCGCAGATGACCGGCCCGATTGACCGCCGCCACCGGCAGTTTCACCAGCTCCGATACCCGCATCCCGGTGGCGTAAAGAAGATGGAGCATGGCGTGGTTGCGCAGGGCCAGGGGGGCCGGATCGGTCGGCGGGGCCAGCAGTTGCCTGATCTCGCTCTCGCTCAATACCTTGGGCAGGGGGCGGCCCGGCTTGGGCAGGTCGAGGAGGGCGGCGGGATCGCGGGGAATGATATCCTCGCTGCTGAGGAATTTGAAAAAGGCGCGGAGGGCGGCAATCCGCCGGGCATTGCTGCGGTGGCTGATTCCCTGTTTGCGGCAGGCGGCGAGATAGGCCTGGAAATCCTCGGGCCGCACCTGCTCGATGGCGTTGATCGGGGTGGTGTCGGCGAGAAAGGAAAAAAAGGAAACGAGATCGGCATGGTAGGCGGCCAGGGTATTGGCGGCCAGCCGCCGTTCGGCGACCAGATAATGGAGGAAGAGGTCAATCAGCGGCGGCGCGAAAAAAAACGCTCCGCCGGGCTGAAACAACGCACCGGCGGAGCGGGAGGAGGGCCTGGTCATGCGAACCGGCCGGGGTTAATCCCGGTCCATGCGGAACATGAGTTTGCGGATCTTGCGCCGCGATTCGGCGGTTTTGCGACGACGTTTGTCACAGGGCTTTTCATAGGCCTCGCGCCGTTTCATTTCCTTTTTGATGCCGTCAAGCTGGAGTTTTTTCTTGAGAATACGGATCGCATGCTCAATATCTCCCCGGACTTCAACTTCGATCATTAAAAATTCACCCGCCTTTTCACGATCTGCAAGAGGTTATTCGAAATTTTCATTTTCCCTGAAAAAGAGTGACTATAAAAAAAAATCCGGCGGGAGTCAATTTTTTTTCGTTAAGCGCGTTCATTCCGCCCCGCTTTTGCGATTGAGGGCGTTGATGATCGGGCCGATGATGTCGGTGGGCACCGGGAAGACGATGGTGGAACTCTTGTCGCCGGCAATGCTGGTCAGGGTTTGCAAATAGCGCAACTGCATGGCCTCCGGCTGGGTGGAGAGGGTCTGGGCCGCCTGGAGCAGTTTTTCCGAGGCCTGCATTTCGCCCTCGGGGGATATTCCGGGGATATTCCGGGGACAGTATATTTAATTGACATGCTTTTCCACTTTTGTTATGTTCTA
>DIKC01000183.1 GCA_002421565.1 Desulfobulbaceae bacterium UBA5628
AACCCCGGACAGTTATATTGCCGTGATTACGGCAGGAACGTCGGACCTGCCCGTCGCCGAGGAAGCCGCCGTCACGGCTGAACTTTTCGGGAATCGCGTGGAGAGAATCGTCGATGTCGGCGTGGCCGGCGTCCATCGCCTGTTCGACAAACTCGATCTGATCCGGGGCGCAAAGGTGATCGTTGTCGCGGCCGGCATGGAAGGCGCCCTGCCGAGTCTCGTCGGCGGTCTGGTGGACAAGCCCGTCATCGCCGTTCCGACCAGCGTTGGTTACGGCGCGAGCTTTAAGGGTCTGGCCGCACTGCTGTCCATGCTCAACAGTTGCGCCGGCGGTGTTTGCGTCGTGAATATCGACAATGGTTTCGGCGCCGGGTACATGGCCTCCATGATCAACAAACTGCGTTGATAACAGAGCAGGGCCGGCTCAGCCGTTATTTGTCCTGAGAATGAAAATTGGAGAGTTTGACACAACTGCTGAAAAATGGTTCGCAAGCGGTGAATGAAAGATTTTGAGCCGCGGCGAAGCCATTTTTCAAGATCTCATTTTTCACCGTTCTTTTGCTGATTCACCTGTATCGATCGCTTCATTGAGGCTTCCTGTTCGGTATCCCTTGAGATCAAGTGAAACGTACAAGAACCCAAGTTGCCGGAATTTTTCATAAATCCTGTCCATTAAGGCCGCATCAAAGAACTTGCCGCGCTCCTCTGCCGATACTTCCAGTCGCGCGACATTGCCGTGATGGCGGACCCTGACCTGCCTGAATCCCAGATCGAGCAGAAACTGCTCCCCCTGGTCCACCTGCCGGAGACTTTCCCTCGTGATCTTCTGCCCGTAGGGGAAACGCGACGCCAGACAGGCGAATGCCGGCTTATCCCACGTGGGCAGCCCCAGCGCCTTCGACAGGATTCTGATATCGTCCTTGTTCAGGCCGGCCTCCTGCAGGGGGCTGACAACGTCCAGTTCCTTTGCGGCCTGTTGCCCCGGCCGGTAATCGCCGAGATCGTCTGTATTGGAACCATCGGCAACATGCCGGATGCCGTTTTGCTGCGCCCACTGGAGGGTTTTCGAAAAAAGCTCTTTTTTACAGAGGTAGCACCGATTCGGCAGGTTATCCGAAAAGCCGTTTATTTCCAATTCTTCCGAATCGATCACAACATGCCTTGCTCCGATCTTTTGCGCGAATTCGGAGGCTTGATGGAACTCCCTTTCAGGGTATGTGGCGGAGCGAGCCGTCAGGGCGACGGCGTTTTCCTTCAGTGTGTCATGCGCCATCTTCAGCAGAAAGGTGCTGTCCACACCGCCCGAATAGGCCACGGCAACACTCTGCATCCGGCGGATGTTACTTCTTAGAATGTTTAACTTATCCTGCAGCGCCATGCCATCCACCCACCTCCAGCCGGACCGGCCGCCGTTCAAATCCAACACTTTGATATTTCTTACATTCTGATTGTTATGGGCTGAGCCGGGCGGACCGGCGCCTGAGATCGGATTCAATCGTCATCGGGATTGCCTTCAGCCATG
The DNA here is from genome assembly GCA_002421565.1 of Desulfobulbaceae bacterium UBA5628. GTDB lineage: Bacteria > Desulfobacterota > Desulfobulbia > Desulfobulbales > Desulfurivibrionaceae > UBA5628. The sequence goes on from DIKC01000183.1 coordinate 1,523, forward strand.
ATCGCGTCAGGTAATTCATTCGTGTCGCCATCGACGATCGGGAAATGCTCCCCGAGAAGTTCGCCCGCCTCACGGATCGCTGCGGCGAGCGCCTCTGCAGCCCGTCCCTGCCTGATTCCATCCGATACGGCTTTTGCAATGTCGTTGAGCCGGGCCTGGGTGATCATTTCGCAGATGCCTTTATCGGCCAGCACCCACACCTTCCGCTCGAGAATGGAGATGAAAAAGAGAACGCCCGTGTTTTTGGCCGTCCTGTAAAGACCCTTCTCGTAGAACGCCCGGAGCGCCCTTCCGTGAACGGCGAGCTCCCGGCGGGCCGGGTTCGCAAAATGGATTTTCAGGGCCGGTATTTTCCTGAAAAGCAGCCAGGCGGGGAAAAACAAGAGAAAGGTGAGGGGAACGTACCACCAGATGGACTCATCCAGAAAAAAAACCGCAGCGAGAAAGGCAAGGATGCTGCCCAGCGTGATGCCGCCCAGGACCTCAGCCTCCCTGTAACGGCTGCTTGCATCCACGACCATGACGGCGATCTCGCCGATGGTGCGTGATTCGGCCTCGCGCGTCGCCGCTTCAATCGCTTCCTTCTCGGCGGCATTAAAAAAATGCACCGCTTTTGAATAACCTTTCATCACCAGCCCCCCGAGGCGCCGCCACCCCCAAAGCCGCCGCCACCGCCACCAAAGCCGCCGCCGTCAAAACCGCCTCCGAAACCGCCACCCGCACCCCACATATCGTTGCGGTACCCGCCGGCTCTGGTAAAGGGTCCTCCAAAGACAATGGGAAGGAAGATTCCCAGGACCAGGCCGATCAAACCCAGAAAAATGATCGCCACCAAGGGCAGTCCGAGCGTCGAACCGACAAGGGGGAAGCCGACCAGCCCCGCGGTGCCGCTCAGATAGCGGGAGATCCTGCCCAGAACAAGAAGGAATAGGGCGCCGAAAACGATGAGCGGCATGAATGACGAAACCATTCCCCTGCTTGAAGAGGTGCGCCTTGCCTGATCGGCCTTGAACTCGCCGCGCGTTGCGTCGATGACGGCCCGAATCCCAGACAGGAACCCGGCATCAAAATCGCCCCGCTTGAACTGCGGATTGATCACCAGCTGCACGATCCGCCCAGCCGTCAGGTCCGTCAACTTTCCTTCCAAACCCCGGCCGAC
>DIKC01000117.1 GCA_002421565.1 Desulfobulbaceae bacterium UBA5628
TTAACTCAAAACGGGAACCGCTGGTTTCATGTCGTTCTCCTTGTTTGTAATGAATAGACGACGCAGGTCTTTTGTTCACAGAAACACCTTGTACTCGGTTTTCAATGCATCACGGAAAATAGCGGTATATCTCCCCACGATTGAGAATCCGCACAAATATCACCGTATCGTTTTCGATAACCAAGCCGATTCGGTAGCTGCCAACCCTGATCCGGTAATATGATCCTTCCGCCTTCAGCTTTTTTAGGCTGCTAATCTTCATGATGTCCCCGGCGGCCTCAACCTCCAGGATGATCTTTTGAACATGGCTCAATAGATTCTTGTCTCCTGTCTGCCGCTTCAAGTCCTTGGCAAAGCTCTTGCGAAACTCTGTTTTCATGCCTTGCCTTCCAGGATGCCGAACACCTCAGACCGGCTTGCCGACCCTGACTTTTCACCCTCCTGAATAGCGTGGCTCATGGCGGCATCTTCCATGGCTTCGACGAGGATATCATGCACCAGATCTTTCCGTTCTTCCATGGCCTCGATGATCGCCTGCTTGAAGATGTCCTTCAATTTTCCGCTATCAGTTGTTACTTGCATATTTTTTCTCCTGATTTATTGAACCGTTCACAAAAACACCCGATAATCGGTATTCAACACCCTGGCCAGCACCCTGGCCCGTTCCTTGCCGATGGGCCGCTTGCCGTTCTCCATCTCGGAGATATGGCGCTGGGGAATCCCGGTCAGGTCGGCCAGTTGCACCTGGGTCAGGTCTTCACGATAACGGAGGCCAGCCAGGGCCACCGCTCCAGGGGGCTGGCCGGTGAAATGCTTGTCGTAAAATTCGGCGGCGCTGATCATCCCGTCGCCTGGTTCCACGGACTCAACATAACGCTTGATCCGCTCCACGTTGGCCGGGTGAACTTTGAGCCGGATCGTTACCCGTTCATCAGTATGGGGCTTTTTCATGGGTGCCTGCATATACTTACCATCAACTCGTAAAGCGCTGCCTGCTTTTCCGCCTTCCGGATCAGTCTCACCTGCCATTGCGTATTAATATACCTTTTAAGAGTATAGGTCAAGGTTGGCATCAGTCGGAAAAAGTGGCCCCGAACAGAAAAATGAGGGGGTAGGTACGGCCGGAAATATCTAAGCTTGGCAGATGGGAGGGTCTTGGGGCGGCATGACCACCACCCGGTTGCCGCGGCGTTCCTTGGCCTGGTAGAGGGCCTTGTCGGCGTATTCGATCAGGATTTGGGGGGCGAGATCAACCTGGGGTTTGATCGCTGCCACCCCGATGCAAAGGGAGAGGTGTTCGCTTACCGGCGAATGGGGATGGGGGATGGCGGCCCCGCGCACCGCATCCACCACCCGTTCGGCCACCACCCGCGCCCCTTCCGCGTCGGCCCCGGAAAGGATGATGGCGAACTCCTCGCCGCCGTAACGGGCCACCAGATCGCCGGGGCGGTTGACCACCCGGCTGAAAAGGGAGGCCACCTGCTTGAGACAATCATCCCCCGCCAGATGCCCGTAAATATCGTTGTAGAGCTTAAAAAAATCGATATCCGCCAGGCAGAGGGCAAGGGATTGCCCTTCCCGCAGACAACGCCGCCACTCCCGGGCCAGGAATTCGTCGAAGCAGCGGCGGTTGGCGATTCCGGTCAGGCCATCCACCAGGGTCATCCAGCGTAACTGATGGTTGGCCTCCTCCAGTTCCCGGGCCAGGGCCAGCCGCCGATCCATTTCCGCCTTGAGCCGGAGGGCGGATTTGACCCGGGCGCAGAGTTCCACCCTCTTTACCGGCTTGTTGATGTAATCCACCGCCCCCAAGTCGAAGACGGTGCGCAGGTTCTGGTCAGCGGTGTCGGCGGTGACCATGATAATCGGCACATCTTGCAGTTCCGGCAACTGCTTCAACCGGCGGCAGACCTCCAGGCCGTCCAGGCCGGGCATGACCAGATCGAGCAGAATCAAATCCACCGCTGCCTCCGGCCGGGGGGTACCGCGCCCCTCTTCATCGAGGCCGAACCAGGCAAAAGCCGCCGCCGCCCCATCCATATCGAGCACCTGGGTGTAACCGCCGGTTTCCAGCAAACGGCGCAGGAGGGTACGGCTTTCCGGCGAATCGTCAATAATCAGGATGCGACTTGTATTCATGCGTGATTCCATTGATAATAGTCTGCGGCAAACCGCCCATTGGGTATAATATCAAGCTTGCTGGATATTTAAAACTAATTTTCCGGCTCGTAGCGAATTTCTATCCGATCCAGATAGTCATTAAGCAAATCGACGCAATTCAGTGCGGCCGGGGGATCATCGGCCAGGATTGCCGCCTCCATCTTGCCGCCCAGTTCGGTGATCCGGGCAAAGCCGTAACCGCCGCCGGTGCCCTTGAGGCCTTGGCCGATGATCCTGGCCGTTTCGCGGTCATTGGCGGCGAGCGCCTCGGAAACCGCCCGCAGATCATCCCGCACCTTGGCAAGATACGCCGGCACCAGATCGGCCACCACCGGATCGATGATTACCACCTCGCCTTGCGGCTCCTCGCCGGTTCGTTCTCCCTCGCCCGCCTTTGCCTGGGGCGGGAGGGCGGCATATTGTTCAATGGCTCGCAAAAAGGCCTCCCTGGTGATCGGTTTGGCGAGATGGCCGTCGCAACCGGCCGCCCGGCTGGCGGCGATATCCTCCTTAAAGGCGTGGGCGGTAAGCGCCACCACCGGGGTGGGCGTCCGCCCCTCTTCCGCTTCCCAGGCCCGGATGGCGCGGGTGGCGGCATAACCGTCCAATTCCGGCATCTGGACATCCATTAAAACCAGATCATAACGGCCGGACCGGAATTTTGCCAGGGCCTCGCGGCCGTTTTCGGCGACATCGAGAAAATGGCGGCTCTCTTTAAGGTAGGCGATAAAAAGCAGCTGATTGTCGCGGGAATCCTCGGCCAGGAGAATGCGACGGGGGCGGCCGGAGGCGCTCTTGCCCGGCTGGCGGCTCTCCGGCGCGGGCTCCTCTCTACCCGCGGCCAGGGTATGGAAAGGCAGCGGCAGGAGAACGGTGAAGACACTGCCCTGCCCTTCATTGCTGGCCAGCTCGATGCGGCCGCCCATCATCCGCACCAGCCGGCGGCAGATTGCCAGCCCCAGACCGGTACCGCCGTATCGGCGGGTGGTCGAGGAGTCGGCCTGGGTAAAATCGTTGAAGATAAGCTCATGTTTGTCCGGGGGGATACCGACCCCGGTATCGCTTACGGTCAGCCGGAAGGTCATCTCCGGCGGGGTGGCGTCGGCGATTCTTTCGGCCCGGATGCTCACCCGGCCCTGATCGGTGAATTTGATCGCATTACCCGCCAGGTTGATCAATACCTGGCGGATGCGGGTGGAATCGCCGGAGACCTGGAGCGGCCCCTCCCAAGCCACCCGGCACTCAAAGGCGAGCTCCTTCTGGCGGGCGCGCAGGGCCATGATCTCGCAGGTCTGCCGGATCAGGCGGCCGAGATCAAAGATCACCGTCTCGATTTCCAGCTTGCCGGCCTCGATCTTGGAGAGATCGAGAATGCCGTTGATCAGTTCCAGGAGGTTTTCCCCGGCGGTGCGGGAGACCCCCAGATAATGGCGCTGTTCCGGGTCGAGTTTACTGTGGCCGAGCAGATCGGCCATGCCCAGGATGGCGGTAAGGGGGGTGCGGATTTCATGGCTCATGGCGGCGAGGAATTCGCTTTTGGTCTGGGAGGCCCGCTCCGCCTGCTCCTTGGCCTCTTGCAGGTGGCGCTGAATTTCCCGTTCCCGGCTGGTGTCGCGGAGCACGAACACCGCCCCGACAATGCCGCTGAAGGTGGCGATCGGGGCCACGGTGCAGGCCACCGGCCGACGGCGGCCATCCTTGGCGATGAGGATGGTGTCGGCGGCAAAGTCAATAATTTCGCCCTCGGCCAGCACCTGCTGCACCGGATTTTGCAGACGGCGGCCATCCGCTTCCGCGCCCAAGATTAATACCTCGGCCACCGGCCGGTTGAGACCCTCCACCAGATCCCAGCCGCTCAGCCTTTCCGCCACCGGATTGATGAAGGCAACCCGTCCTTCCTGGTCGGTGGCGACAACCCCAGCCCCGATGCTCTGAAGGATTGAGGAAAGCCGCCCTTCACTGTCGCGCAGACTTTTTTCCGCCTGCCGCTGGCGGGTGACATCCCGGTAGAGAATCAAAACACTCTGGGGGGCGCCCTCCGGGGTGCGGGCCGCCACCCGGGCGGTGACCCAGAAAAGAGCCCTGCCGCCAGCCTTAAGGGCGAGTTCGGTTTCCATTTCCCGGGGTTCGCCGTCGGCCATGACCTTAAAGCCGATACATTCCCCGCCATCCCGTCCGGCCAGATGAAGCAGGGTGTCGCAATGGCGGCCGGCCAGCTCCGGCCCGAAAAACTGCTGGGCGACATCGTTCATCCAGCTGATCCGGCAATCCTGATCAATGGTGCAAATGCCGTCCGGCACCGAATCGAGCATCCCCTGGAGGCGATCCTGAAGTTCCTGGGCCTGGCGCGCTTCGAGCAAAGCCTCGTCGGCAAAGGCGTCCCGGGAGGCGGTCATGCTCCGCAACTCCCGGCTCATGGCATTCAACTCCCGACGCAGCGGCCGGATGAACAGATTGGCGATCATCAGCAGGGCCGCGCCGCCGGCCAGCAACAGCAACAGGCCGGCGCCCCACAGCAGTTGCGGCCGCCCATCCCGCGGCTGGAGGCCGAACAATACCAGCAGACAAAAGCCCGCCGCCACCAGCAAGCAAGCCAGGATGACCTTGAGGCGCAGGCTCATGCCGGGTTACGCCCGGGTCAGGTGGCGGTATTTGATCCGGTGGGGCTGGTCGGCCTCAGCCCCCAGCCGCCGGCGGCGGTCTTCCTCATACTCGGAATAGTTGCCGTCGAACCAGACCACCCGGGAGTCCCCTTCAAAGGCCAACATGTGGGTGGCGATCCGGTCGAGAAACCAGCGGTCGTGGCTGATCACCACCGCGCAGCCGGCGAAATTCTCCAGGGCCTCTTCCAGGGCGCGGAGGGTGTTGACATCGAGATCGTTGGTCGGTTCGTCGAGCAGCAGGACGTTGGCCCCGGATTTGAGCATCCGGGCCAGGTGGACCCGGTTGCGCTGGCCGCCGGACATCACCCCCACCGGCCGTTGCTGCTCGCTGCCGGAAAAATTGAACCGGGCCACATAGGCGCGGGAATTGACCTCCCGGTTGCCGAGGGTGATGGTTTCCTGGCCCTCGGTGATCGCCTGCCAGATGGTGTCGTTGGGATTGAGCACCTCCCGGCTTTGATCGGCGTAGGCGATCTTCACCGTCTCGGCGATCCGGATGGTTCCGGCATCGGGCTGTTCCTGGCCGGTGATCAGCTTGAAGAGGGTGGTCTTGCCCGCCCCGTTGGGGCCGATCACCCCGACAATGCCGCCCGGCGGCAGGGAGAAGGAGAGGTTTTCAAAAAGCAGCTTGTCGCCGAAGGACTTGCCCAGTTTTTCCGCCTCGATTACCACCTTGCCCAGGCGGGGGCCGGGTGGGATGTAGATTTCCAGGTCTTTGGTCCGCTTTTCCCCTTCCTGGCCGAGGAGATCCTCGTAGGCCTTGATCCGGGCCTTGGCCTTGGCGTGGCGGCCCTTGGGGCTCATTCTGATCCACTCCAGTTCCCGGGCCAGGGTTTTCTGGCGGTCGCTCTCCTGTTTCTCCTCCTGGGCCAGCCGCTTGCCCTTCTGTTCCAGCCAGGAGGAGTAGTTGCCCT
>DIKC01000042.1 GCA_002421565.1 Desulfobulbaceae bacterium UBA5628
AAGTACCTGAGCGGCGACAACCTTTTTGCCTCGATTCTGGCCGATCTGGCCGCTCCCCTGGTGGATTGGGGCTACCGCCGCGGCGAGGTGGAACGGCGGCAAGGGGTGATGGCCGAGGAATTGGCCGCTTACACCCAAACCTTTCTGGTCGCTCTGGAAGAGGTGGAAAACGCCCTGGTTCTGGAAAAACAACATGCCGGACACCTGGCCCGGCTTGAGGAACGGCTGACCCTGGCCCGCGCCACCTTAAGCGAAACCCGCCATCGCTACCTGCAAGGGGTGACCGATTATCTGCCGGTACTCACCGCCCTGCAATCCTTGCAGGGCTTGGAACAGGATATTATCAGCCGCCGGGGGGAGCAGTTGCAGGCCCGTGTTCTCCTTTATCGCAGCCTGGGCGGGGTTGCCATTGTTGATGATTCCGATTTACCGGAAAGGCCATGACCATGCGTAAAATTCCCTTGAAATGGATAATTTCCGGCCTCCTGCCGCTACTGGCCCTGGTTGTTGCCTTGGCTCTTTACGCCAACCGGCCCCGTTCCCAGAAGGCCCCGCCCCAGCGGATTATCCCCCTGGTCAAGACCGTGGTTCCGACGCTCCGTAGCGAAACGGTGACGATCGAGGCCTTCGGCGCCGTGATTCCGGCCCGTCGGGTGCAGGTCATGGCCCAGGTGGAAGGGACGGTGATCGCCACCCATCCGGGCCTGGTTCCGGGCGGGGTTATCGGGGCCGGGGAGGTGATGGTTCGGCTCAATCCCCTGGATTATGAGCTGCAAGTACGGGAACGAGAGGCGGAGGTGGCCGAGGCCCGTTATCAACTGGAATTGGAAAAGGGCCGCCAGGTGGTGGCCGAGCGGGAATGGCATTTGTTCGAGGAAGAGGGCGGGCCGCTGCCCCCGGATAAAAGGCTGGCCCTGCGCGAACCGCACCTGGAAAACGCCCGCGCCCGGCTGGATGCGGCCGTAAGCCGGCTGACCGCCGCCGAAACCGCCCTGGAGCGCACCGTTCTGCGGGCGCCCTTCAATGCCCTGGTGCTTGAACAGGCCGCCGAAACCGGCCAGTTGATCGGTCGGCAAAGCCCGGTGGCCACCCTGGTGGATATCGACCGGTTTTGGGTGCAGGTGGCGCTGCCCACTGCCATGCTGCCCCGGATTATTCTCTCCGACCGGGAGGGAAATGGCGGCAGCAAGGCGCGGATCATGCCGGAAGCCGCCGCCCGTAATAGTCAGCCCCGCCCTTGGTCCGGCCGGGTTTTCAAACTGCTGGGCGATCTCGATCCCGACGGCCGGATGGCGCGGCTGTTGCTGACCGTGGATGATCCCTTCCGCCTTCGCGCTTCCAACGGCAAGGGCGCCGCCGACCGGTTGTTGCTGGAAAGCTATGTCCGGGTGGAGATCGAGGCCGGGATAATCGAGAACGTCTTGGTCATCCCCCGAACCGCCCTGCGGGATCAGGACCGGGTCTGGCTGCTGGACCGGGAGGGCAGGCTGGCGGTGCGACCGGCGGAGATTCTTTGGCGGCGGCCGGATGAATTGCTGGTTCGTTTTGCCTTCGAGCCCGGCGAAAAATTGATCGTCAGCCGCTTGCAGGCCCCCCTGCCCGGCATGGAACTGCGGGACGAGGCGGCCGTTCTGGCCGAGGGGAAGAATAAAAAATGATCTCCTGGATGGTTCACAACAAGGTGGCCGCCAATCTACTGATGTTCGCCCTCCTGGTCGGCGGCGTCACCGCTGCCCTCAGCATCACCCAAGAGGTCTTTCCGGAATACGAACTGGACATCGTCAACATCTCGGTAAGTTACCCCGGGGCCAGCCCGGAGGAAGTGGAGCGGGGGATCATTCTCGCGATCGAGGAGGAGATCAGGGGGCTGGAAAGCGTGGAGCGGATCACCGCCACCGCGTCCGAGGGCAGGGCCGCCTTGATGGTGGAATTGCTGGCCGGCCATGATCCCAACAAGGCGCTTCAGGACATCAAGAGCATGGTGGATCGGGTCAGTTCCCTGCCCGAGGACGCCGAGCGGCCGATTGTCAGCCTCCAGAGCCGGCGGCGGGAGGTGATCAGGCTTGCCTTTTACGGCGAACTTGACGAATGGACCCGCTATGAGGCGGCCAATCTCATCCGCGAGGAACTGCTCGACCTGCCGGAGGTCAATCAGGTCGATCTCAGCGGGGTGCGGGAGCCGGAAATCCGGGTCGAAATTCCCCACCACCTGCTCCGCGCCCACGGCCTGACCCTGGGGGAAGTGGCCCAAGCGATCCGGGCCAGGGCCGTGGATCTGCCGGCCGGCGGGATCAAGACCGCGGCCGGCGAGATTCTCCTGCGCACCACCGAACGCCGGGATTTTGCCGAAGAATTCGCCTCGCTCGCCCTGCTCAGCAAAAAAGAGGGAGGCGAGGTGATGCTGGGGGAAATCGCCCGGGTGCGCGACGGTTTTGCCGATACCGAACGGGAGGCCTACTACGAAGGGCAACCGGCGGTGCTTTTAAACGTCTTCCGCACCGGCGAGCAGACCCCGAAAAGCGTTTCCGACGCGGTTCGCGCCTATGTCGAGACGGTCAAGCCGAGCCTGCCGGCCGGTGCTTATCTTGATGTTTACCGCGACCGTTACGATCTCTACCGCGACCGCCTGCATCTCCTGCTCGGCAACGGCTTTCTCGGCCTGACCCTGGTCATGCTGGCTCTGAGCCTCTTTCTCGCCCCCCGCCTCGCTTTCTGGGTGGCAATGGGGATTCCCATTTCGATTGTCGGTTCCTTTATCATTCTGCTCTTGATGGGCGGCACCATCAACATGGTCTCGATGTTCGCCTTTATCATCACCCTCGGCATTGTCGTTGATGATGCGATCGTGGTGGGGGAGAACATTTTTCACAAGCGGCAGCAGGGATTGCCGCCCTTGACCGCGGCGGTGGAAGGTATCAGGGAGATGGCCGCGCCGGTGCTGGTGGCGGTACTCACCAATATCATCGCCTTTATCCCCCTGCTGATGGTTACCGGCTCCACCGGCCGTTTTTTTTCGGTGCTGCCGGCGGTGGTGATCGCGGTCTTTACCATTTCCCTGATCGAATGCCTGTTCGTACTCCCGGCCCACCTTTCCTATCATGATGTCCGGCGGCCGGGGCGCCTGCTGCAACTGGTGGAAAAGCTGCCCCGCCGTTGCGGCGAGGGAATGGAAAATTTCGTCCAGCGCTACTTTGCGCCCCTGCTCAACTTTTCGCTTCACAACCGCCATCTGGTGGCGGCCGGCGCCCTGGCGGTGCTGATCGTCAGCTATGCCTATTGGGACAGCGGCTGGATCAGCTTTTCCTTCCGGCCCCAGATCGAGACCGACGTGGTCAGCGCCGAAATCGAATTGCCCTTTGGGGCGCCCATCGAGGATGTCCGCCGGATTGCCAAATTGGTGGAGGAGGGCGGCCGGCGGGTGGTGGAAAAATCCGGCGGCCGGGAGATCCTTGTGGGGGTAATGACCGACATCGGCCGGGGCGGCGGCCATACCGCCGAGGTCTCCTTTACCCTGGTTTCCCAGAATCGGCGGGAGATCACGACCAGGGAGTTCAGCAATCGCTGGCGCCGGGAAGTGGGCGAGGTGGCCGGCCTGGAAAGATTGTTTTTCGACTACCTGGCCGGGCCGGGCGGGTCGGCGGCGATCAACGTCGAGTTGAGCCATCCCGATCCCCGCACCCTGGAGGAAGCAGCCTCCGCTCTCGCCGCCCATTTGGGGGATTACACCGGGGTGATCGATATCAACGACGGCTTTGCCCGGGGCAAGCCCCAGCTTGATTTTACCATCCAGCCGGCCGGCCGGGCCTTGGGGCTGACCGCCCGCGAACTGGGCAGCCAGGTGCGGCACGCCTTCTTCGGGGCCGAGGCCTTCCGTCAACAGCGGGGCCGGGATGAGGTCAAGGTGATGGTGCGGCTGCCCGAGGAGGAGCGGCGGTCGCTGTTCAACCTGGAGCAATTGCTGATTCGCACCCCGGCCGGGGGCGAGGCGCCGCTGGCCGAGGCGGCGGCGATCAACCGTAACCGGGCCTACACCGAAATCAACCGGGTGGACGGCAAGCGGGTGCTCAATGTCACCGCCAGCGTCCTGCCCGCCCTGGCCAATGAAAACCGGGTGCTGGCCGCGGTCAGGAATGATTTTATGCCGGTGCTGGCCGCCCGGCATGTCGGCCTGAGCTATTCCTTTGCCGGCCAGCAACGGGAGCAGCGGATCGCCCTGAACGATCTTTTCAAGAGCATGCTTTATGTGATGCCCGGCATCTTCTGTCTGCTGGCGATCCCGATGCGCAGTTATATCCTGCCCTTGCTGGTGATGGTCAGCATTCCCTTCGGTCTGGTCAGCGCCATGCTCGGCCACCTGATCATGGGCTACAATTTCAGCATCATCAGTGTCTTCGGGATGATCGCGCTTTGCGGGGTGGTGATCAACGGCGGCCTGGTCTTCATGATCACCGCCAACAATTTATATAACGAAGGGGCGCCGCCGCTGGAGGCCGCCTTCCGGGCTTCGATCCGGCGTTTCCGCCCGATCGTGCTCACCGCCTTCACCACCTTTGCCGGGTTGGCCCCGATGATCTTCGAGTCCTCGGTGCAGGCCCGTTTCCTGATTCCCATGGCCATTTCCCTGGGCTACGGGATTCTTTTTACCACCGGGGTGGTGCTGCTGCTGATGCCGGTGCTTTTTGTCGTCTATCATGACCTGCGCGCCATTTTCGGCCGGGACAAGGCGGATATGGCCAGCGAAGAGCACACGGTGGAGCAGTATTAACGAAAAAAAGGCCTGCCGATTTGTCTCGGCAAGCCTTTTGTTGTTAGGTGGGGTGAGCGATGGGACTTGAACCCACGACCTCCGAGGCCACAACCCGGTGCTACCACCAGCTGAGCTACGCTCACCATGCCCCGGCGCTGAATGGTGCGCCGGAAAGCGCCCCTTATACCCAATCGCCCCTTTTTTGGCAAGGACAAAAGAACGCCCCGGTTATACCTCGCGACCGCAGTGTTTGCAGACCTTGGCCTGGTTTTTGATGATTTCGGCGCAGGCCTGGCATTCCTTGAGATGGTTGCGGCGCAGCACCTCGATGATCGCCATATTGACCTGCTGCTCCAAGTCGGAATGGCGGAAGGTGTGGTTGCGCAGGGGATCGATGCAGGCAGGGTCGCTCAATTCAGCCAGCAGTTCGCAGGCCCGTTTGCGCAGGGCCAGCTCGGCATGTTCGTCGGTGAGCAGGTAAAGCGCCGGTTCCAGGTCTTTTTCCGCCACGCAGGTTGCCAGCTTGGCCTCCGCCTCTTTTTCCCTGGCATGCCGGACATTGGTTTTCCCCAGCGCCTCAACGTCGATTTCCGAGCCCTTAAAGGCATTCTGGCCGCCCACCATCATCGCCTCGCCCTTTTCCTCGCCGGGCAGCAGGATATAGCGGCAGGAGGCGGCATGGCCGTATCGCTCCTCGAATTTCTCCCAGCTTGAGGTGTAAAGCTTGCATTCGTCGTTCAAACAGATGAAAATAACATCGGTTCCCCAGCCCAGCCCGTCGCCCACATGAAAAGGGGGGGCGTTGCAGCAGGAGAGCCGCTGGCCGCAATGGGGGCAATGGTGTTCTTCCCGCGCCAGGCGCAGGCAACGTTCGGTCTTATCTTCGATCATGAAAAAAATCTCCTTTGGGAAATGGGATAACTGCGACAGGAGGCTACATTAATGCAGAAGCCTGATCCGGTCAATGGTCGGCCCTCTATTTTGCCCGGCGGTGCCCTTGCCCTCTGCACCCGGCGGCAATTCCTCGCCCTGAGCGCCCTTTCGGCTGCCGGCTGGTTGAGCGGCTGCGCGGTCAATCCGGTGAGCGGCAGCCGCCAGTTGCTCCTGCTTTCCGAAGGCGACGAAATTCGCCTGGACCGCGAACACGGCCCCCATCAGTTTTCCGCCGATTACGGCAAATCCCAGGACGCGGCCTTAAACCGATATCTCAACGATACCGGCCGGGCCTTGGCGGCCCGCACCCATCGGCCGGAAATGCCCTACTCATTTCAGGCGGTCAATGCCACCTATGTCAATGCCTACGCCTTCCCCGGCGGCACCGTCGCCGTCACCCGCGGGATTCTTCTGGCTCTGGACAACGAGGCGGAACTGGCCGCCCTCCTCGGCCATGAGCTGGGCCATGTCAATGCCCGCCATGCCGCCTCCCGGATGACCAAGGGGATGATCGGCCAGTTGCTGGTGACCGGGGCCGGACTTTACGCCCGCCAAGGTCTGGGGCCGCAGTACGCGGAACTGACCGAACAACTGGGAATGCTGGGGGCGGGGGTGCTGCTCGCCTCCTACAGCCGGGAAGACGAGCGGGAGGCGGATCGGCTGGGCATGGAATACATGGTGCGGGGCGGCTACAACCCCCAAGGGATGGTGCAATTGATGGCCATGCTTCAAGAGCAGGCCAAGAAACGGCCCAGCGCCCTGGAATTGATGTTCGCCACCCATCCGATGAGCGACGAACGCTACCGCACCGCCGTCGAGATGGCCTCCGGTCAGTACCGGAACGCGGCCGCGCTGCCTCTCCAGCGGGAGCGCTATCAGGATAATACCGCGACCCTGCGGGCGATGAAGCCGGCCATTGAGGCGATTCAGGCCGGGGACGAAGCCCTGGCCAAGAAGGATTACCCCACCGCCGAAGCCAAACTGCGGGAGGCCCTGCGCCTGGCCCCCTCCGATTACACCGCCCTGGTGCTGATGGCCAAGTGCCAACTGGCCCAGAATCGGCCCAAGGAGGCGGCCCGCTATGCCGAACTGGCCCGTCAGGCATATCCGGAAGAGGCCCAATCCAGTCATTTGAAAGGGATCGCAGCCCTCCAGTTAAAGGATTATGGCGCGGCCCTGGCCGCCTTTCAAACCGCGGAGCGGCGTTTGCCGGGCAATCCCAATACCCTGTTCTATCTGGGCGCCGCCCATGAGGGGATGGGGCAGCGGCAGCCGGCCGCCGAATATTACCGGCGTTTTCTGGCCGTCGGCCAGGAGGGCGACCGCCCCCGTCACGCCTATCAGCGTCTGGTCGAATGGGGCTATCTCCGGCCCGGCAGGTAAAATACGTTGACTTTTGGAGGCGGGCTCATTAAAAGATGGGGCCGTAACCGCACCTCATGCGGGCAGGATCGGCGCCCCTTTTGGCGGCCGTTTCCCGGCCCGGCCGGCAGTCGCCCTTGGGTCCTAACTCTTCATAATTGAGCGTAAAAGATCATATGGCTAAGATGGAATCTTCCCGGTACAGCGAGTCCGGGGTTGATATTGACAAGGGCAACGCCTTTGTTGAACGGATTAAACCCCTGGTTTCCGCCACTTTCCGGGGGGGCGTCCTTACCGGCATCGGCGGCTTTGGCGGCCTCTACGCCTTGGGCGGCGGCAAGTTCAAGGATCCGGTGCTGGTTTCCTCCACCGACGGGGTCGGCACCAAGCTGATGATCGCCCAGATGTGCGGCCGCCACGACACCATCGGCATCGATCTGGTGGCGATGTGCGTCAACGATATTGTGGTCAGCGGCGCCCATCCCCTCTTTTTTCTCGATTATTTCGCCTCCGGCGGCCTGGATCTGGAAGTGGCCACCGAGGTGGTCAGGGGAATCGCCAAGGGCTGCGAGATCGCCAAATGTTCCCTGATCGGCGGCGAAACCGCTGAAATGCCGGGGCTTTATAAGCCCGGCGACTACGATCTGGCCGGCTTTGTGGTCGGGATCTGCGAACGGGACAAGATCATCGACGGCTCGGAGATCCGGGTGGGCGACAAGCTGATCGGGCTGGCCTCCAGCGGGATCCACAGCAACGGCTACTCCCTGGCCCGTAAGGTCTTCTTTGAGGAGTTGAAGCTCTCGGTCAAGGATAAAATTGACGAATTCGGCTGCACCCTGGGCGAGGAACTGTTGCGGCCCACCCGGATTTACAGCGAGACGGTGCTCAACCTGATCAAGAATTACAAGGTCAAGGGGGTGGTGCATATCACCGGCGGCGGCCTCTACGACAATATCCCGCGGGTGCTGCCCAACGGCTGTAAGGCGGTGATCGACGGCAAAAGCTGGGAAGTGCCGCCGGTCTTTTCCTTCCTTAAGAAGCATGGCCGGATATCGTCGGCCGAGATGTGCCGCACCTTCAACAACGGGATCGGGATGGTGGTGGTGGTTGAGGCCAAGGAGGCCGACGACGCCAAGATGCAGCTTGAGGCCCTGGGGGAAAAGCCGTTTTTGATCGGCGAGGTGGCGGCACTCGGAGCCACCGGCAAGAAGAAGAAAAGCGAAACCCTGGTGGAGATCAGCGGCATCTGACCATCATCGGCCAGCGGGGATTTTTCAGCGGCGTTCCGGCCTTTGGGCGGAACGCCGCTTTTTTTATCCCTTTCACATCGGTTTTTCAAACTGGCCGCCCAGGAAACGGATGAAGTCGATGAATTTCTCCTGGGCAAAATGGCCGGTCATCTGTTTTTTCATCAGGGCGAGGGCGGTGAAGGGGGGGCGGGCGTCGGAATAGGGCCGCACCGTGGTCAGGGCGTCATAGACATCGGCAATGGTGGCGATCTTGACGTAATCGGGAATTTCGTGCTCCTTGAGCCCGTGGGGGTATCCCTTGCCGTCCGCTTGCTCATGGTGATGGAGAATGACCTCGAGGGCTGTCTTGCTAAGATAGCCCTGCATCAGGTGGTAGCCTTTTTCCGAGTGGGTCTTGATCTGCTCGAACTCATAGGGGTTGAGCCTGCCCGGTTTGTTGAGAATCTGGAGGTCGATTTCGCTCTTGCCCACGTCGTGGAGGATGCAGCCGGTGGCCAGCTCGCGGAGTTCGCTTTCGCCGGAGTTATCGATCATCATCGAGAAACCCACCGCGAAAATGGTGACATTGACGCAATGGGAAAAGGTATAGTAGTCGCGGGAGCCGAGTTTGAGCATGGTGGGGATGGCATCGAAATTTTTCATCGCCAGATCGATGATGTTGTCCGCCATCCCGGTGGCCCGCTTGATGCTGTCGCCGCTGCGTGGATTTTCCAGGACATCGCGCATGATGTCCTTGGCCCGGCCATAAAGCACCTGGCTCTTTTGCGGCAGGGGGATGTTGTCGTCCTCGATCAGGGTGGTCATGCTGCTGGTCATGAATCCCTGAAATTCCTGGGTCTCCGCCTTGTCGATAAAAAAATGGCTCAGGCGCGGGTTCTGTACCAGATGCTGGAGGTCGGAGGTGTTGCTGCCCCGGGGCGCCAACTGGATCGGGGCATTGTCGCTGGGGCGGACGGTGTAAAGGCTGAAGCCGATGACCCTGCCTTCCACTGCCAGGTATTCCTTGTTGATCAGGAAGAAATTTTTGGGGGCAATAATGCCGGTCGCGGTTTGCATGGGGTATGGTATCCAGGAGCAGTGGCTTTTTTGATTAGCAATAAAACTTAATCTTATGTTTGATATGATTGTCAAAAAAAATACCGTTTGTCAATTTATTTCGGATCAGGACGCGAAATCATAATGTTTGGCAGGGAATTGATCAAAAATGCCGCCTCCGGGCCAGGGGTTTACCTGATGCGGGATGACGCCGATCGTGTCCTCTATGTCGGCAAGGCCAAGAGCCTCAAGAAACGGTTGGCCTCCTATCCGCGGATCGATCTCGACGGCCGGAGCAAAGGCGCGATGATGCTGGCGGCGGTGGTCCGGGTGGAGACCATGCTCACCCGCACCGAAAAGGAGGCCCTGATCCTGGAGGCGGCCCTGATCAAGCAGCATCGCCCCAGATACAACGTGATTTTGCGGGACGACAAGAATTACCCCCTGCTCAAGGTGACGGTGCGGGAGGAGTGGCCCCGGCTGCTGATGACCCGGCGGCGGCTGACCGACGGGGCTCGTTACTTCGGGCCATATTCCTCGCCTTCGGCGATGTGGGAAACCCTGGCCCTGCTCAACTCCCTGTTCCCTTTGCGCCGCTGTAAGAGCAAGAGCTTCAAGAGCGGCCAGCGCGCCTGTCTCAATCATCAGATGGGCCGCTGTCCGGCCCCCTGCGTCGGCCGTATTTCCGCCGCTGATTACCAGGCCTCGGTCCAGGCGGTGATCAAGGTGCTGGAAGGGCGTTCGCGGGAACTGGTGACCTTGCTTACCGGCCGGATGCGGGAGGCGGCCGCGGAGCTGCGTTTTGAAGAGGCGGCCCGCTGCCGCGACCGGATCAAGGCCCTGACCGGCACTCTGGAACGCCAGGCGGTGGTGGCTTCCCGGGCCCGCGATCAGGATGTTTTCGGACTGGCTTGCCGCGACGGCCGGATGGCAATGGCGGTGCTCCTGGTGCGGGCCGGGGTGATCAGCGACCGCCGCACCTTTTTCCTGGGCGAGCCGTTGGGGGATGCGGCCACGGTTCTGAGCGAGGCGCTGCCTCTTTTTTACGACCAAGCACCGTTTGTACCGCCGGAAATTATCCTGCCCCTGGCCCTGCCCGACGCGGAAACCCAGAGCGAGTGGCTCAGCGAAAAACGGCAACAGCGGGTAACCCTGCTGACGCCTCGTCAGGGCAACCGCCGCCGTCTGCTGGAAATGGCCATTGCCAACGCCGAACAGGTGTTGCTGGAAAACGAGGCCCAGGCAGCGGGGTGGCGGGAGTTGGCCGAGGGACTGCAACGGGCTCTCCATCTTTCGCAACCGCCGGAGCGGGTGGAGTGTCTCGATATTTCCAATTTGGGAGGCCAGGAGGCGGTGGGCTCCCTGGTTTCCTTCCGGGCCGGGGAAAAGGAGCCGGCCGCTTATCGTAGCTTCAAGATTCGCGGCCAGCAGACCCCTGATGATTACGCGATGATGGCCGAGGTTCTTGATCGGCATCTGCCCCGCGCCCTGGCCGAGAAAAGGCTGCCCGATCTCCTTTTGATCGACGGGGGCAAAGGCCATCTGGGGGTGGCGATGGCCGCCTGCAAGCGGCTGGGGCTTAACGAACGGCCGGAACTGGCCGCCATTGCCAAGGAGCGGGAAGAGGAGGGGGAAAAACTTTTCCGGCCCGGCCGAAAAAATCCGATCATCCTGCCCCGTCATTCGCCGCTGCTGCATTTTCTGATGCGGGTCCGGGACGAGGCCCATCGCTACGGGATTACCTTCCATCGCGGGTTGCGGAGCCGCAAAATGCTTTCCTCCCGCCTGGACCAGGTGTCGGGCCTGGGGCCGGCCAAAAAAAAGGCGCTCCTTACCGCCCTCGGCAGCCTTCGCCGGATCGAAGAGACCGAGGTGGCGGAACTGGCGGCAGTGCCCGGCATCGGCCCGGCCCTGGCCCAGCGGATCAAGGAACATCTGGCCGTCCCGGCGGAATAGCATTCGGTTTCGTGCTTGCCGCAAGATGCGGGGTCTTGTGATCGCTTACTGCTTGCGTTTTGGGGCGGGACAAATTATCTTGCCATGATTTTGGGTTCACGGGCCGGGCTTCCCGGCGTATTTCCATGATATTACGTTGTTAGCTCAACAATGCTTCCGGGAGATCGCGGATGTGGGATTATACCGATAAGGTGCGGGATCACTTCATGAACCCCCGCAATGTGGGGGAAATCGAAGACGCCGACGGGGTGGGGGAGGTCGGTTCCCTGGCCTGCGGCGACGCCCTTAAGCTGACTTTCAAAATGGGGCCGGACGGCCGGATCGCCGACGCCAAATTCAAGACCTTCGGCTGTGCCAGCGCCATTGCTTCTTCCTCGGCCCTTACCGAGATGATCAAGGGCTTGAACCTGGACGAGGCGGCCAAAATTACCAACGAAGACATCGCCGAGTTTCTGGGCGGCCTGCCCAAGGAGAAGATGCACTGTTCGGTGATGGGCCGCGAAGCCTTGGAGGCGGCGATTGCCAATTATCGCGGCATTCCCCTGCCCCTGGCCGAGGGCGAAGTGGTGTGCGAATGTTTTGGGGTCACCGACCTGGAAGTGCGGCGGGCGATCAAGGAAAGCAACCTCAAGAGCGTCGAGGAGATCACCAACTTCACCAAGGCGGGCGGCGGTTGCGGCAAGTGTCACGACCGGCTGGCCGAAATTCTTCGGGAGGAACAGCAAACCGGGGCCGGAACCCAGCAGATCATTCCCGATCAGCGTGGGAAAAGGCTGACCAATATCCAGAAGATCAAACTGATCGAAGAGGTGCTGGAACGGGAGGTGCGGCCGGCTCTGCGCAAGGATGGCGGCGACATCGAACTGATCGACCTGGACGGCGATTTCGTCACCGTTTCCCTGCGGGGCGCCTGCGGCACCTGCAAGAAATCCCAGACCACCCTCAAGGAATACGTGGAGAAGAAACTGCGGGAGCAGGTGCTGGAAACCCTGGTGGTCGAGGAGGCCAAGTAGATGAGCGAAACCCCGCCGGTGGTCTATATGGATAACAATGCCACCACCAAGGTGGCGCCGGAAGTGGTGGCGGAAATGCTGCCCTATTTCTCCGAACTCTACGGCAACCCCTCCTCCATGCACAGTTTCGGCGGCCAGGTGGGCCGGACCCTGGCCACGGCCCGGGAAAAAATCGCGGCCCTGATCGGGGCCCGGCCGGACGAATTGCTCTTTACCAGTTGCGGCACCGAGAGCGATTCCACCGCCATCCTCTCGGCCCTCCAGTCCTTCCCGGAGAAACGGCACATCGTCACCACCCGGGTCGAGCATCCGGCGGTAAAAAACCTCTGTGAGCATCTCGACCGGCTCACCGGCCACAAACACCGGGTCACCCAGTTGCCGGTGGACCGGCAGGGGATGCTCGATCTCGCCCAGTATGAAGAGGCCCTGGCCGATGACACCGCCATTGTCAGCATCATGTGGGCCAACAACGAAACCGGGGTGATCTTTCCCATTGCCGAAATGGCGGCCCTGGCCAAGAAGCGCGGTATTCTCTTTCATACCGACGCGGTCCAGGCCGTGGGCAAGGTTCCCATCAATATGGCCGAGTCGGGAGTGGATTTCCTCTCGATTTCCGGCCATAAGCTCCACGCCCCCAAGGGCATCGGGGTACTTTATGTCCGCAAGGGAACCCCTTTTGTCCCCATGATCATCGGCGGCCACCAGGAACGGGGACGCCGGGGCGGCACCGAAAACGTGGCCGCGATCATCGGCCTGGGCAAGGCGTGCGAACTGGCCGCTTCCCGCCTGGAAGAGGAAAACAGCCGGGTGCGGGCCTTGCGGGATCGGCTGGAACAGGGACTGCTGGCCGCGGTTCCCAGCTCGATGCTCAACGGCCATCCCGAACAGCGACTGCCCAATACCACCAATATCAGCTTTGAATATGTGGAGGGCGAGGCGATTTTGCTTCACCTCGACCGCTACGGGATCTGCGCCTCCTCCGGCTCGGCCTGCACCTCCGGCTCCCTGGAGCCTTCCCACGTGATGCGGGCCATGGGGGTGCCGTTCACCGCCGCCCACGGCTCGGTGCGCCTCAGTCTCAGCGTTTACAACAGCGAAGCGGAGGTGGATTTCGTGGTGGAAAAACTGCCGGGGATCATCGCCAAACTGCGGGAGATGTCGCCTTTCTGGCAGACCGCCCACAAGGGGGCCACCGGCGGCGCCTCCTGCAAGTGCGCCTGTTCCTGAACGCTTACCACGGAGGGTTATGCCATGCGGATCGTCCCGGCCTCTTTTACCATCATGAGTGATCTCGACCAACAGCCTATGGCAACCCGGATCGAGGTCTGCGGTCGGCTCTGCTACAAGAGCGAGGACAAGATCACCGCCGACTCCACCGACCCTTTTATCCGGCGGATTGTCCAGCACGGCCACAACTCGGTGATGGAAATGGCGGCCCTCACCCTCCGGGTTCGTTTTGAAACCGAGGCGATGCTAAATCAGCTCTATCAGGCGATCCCCCGTTTTCTCCAGATCGACCGCCCGCTGAAGAGCGACAAGACCCTGCTGGTTTCCGGCACGGTCCGGGCCTTCCGGGAACTGGCCGCCAATCACGGCAATGTCAAGCTGATCAAGGGAATCACCGCCTTTCTCGCCCAGCGTCACCCCCTGTTTTTTTTTGATCTGACCGGCAAGCGCGGCTGGCTGCCCCAGACCGGAGTAGAGGTGGAGAAGGTGCCCCTGGCCGAAGTGGACCGCCTGCCCGCCGATCTGCTCGCCAAGCATCGCCACGTGGCGGTACGTTTTATCACCAACCGGGCGGTGACCCACGAGATCGTCCGCCACCGCCCCTGTTCTTATCTCCAGGAAAGTCAGCGTTACTGCCGTTATGCTGACGACAAATTCGGCAACGAAGTGACCTTTATCAAGCCGATGTTTTTTGCCGAGGGCTCGGCCGAGCATCGCCTCTGGGAAGAGGCGATGCGGGAAACCGAACGGCTCTACTTGGAGTTGCTCGCCACCGCCACCCCCCAGGCGGCCCGCACCGTGCTGCCCAACTCCTGCAAGACCGAAATCATCGTCTTTGCCAATCTCATGGAATGGTTCCACATCTTCCGCCTGCGCACAACCCCGGCGGCCGAGCCTTCCATGCGCGAGGTGATGATCCCGTTGCTCGCCGCCATGCGGGAGCGTTTTCCGGACGTCTTCGGCCCCCTGGGGTCGGCCAAATAAACGATTTGTAACCCATCCCATCAATCAAGGTAAGCAAAGGAGGCACAACATGGTACTGGATCCGACCAAGCACGCGGACTGGGAGATTGCGGAAGAAGCGGAAAGCCGCATGAAAACCGTCTATGAGCTGGGCGATGCCCTGGGGCTGCAGAAGGAGGAACTGCTCCCTTACGGCCACTATATCGGCAAACTCGATTTTCGTAAGATCATGAACCGGCTGGGCAACAAACCCGACGGCAAGTACATCGACGTCACCGCCATCACCCCCACCCCCTTGGGCGAAGGCAAGTCCACCTGCTGCATGGGCCTGGTCCAGGGCCTGGGCAAGCGCAACAAGAGCGTGGTCGGGGCGATCCGCCAGCCCTCCGGCGGCCCCACCATGAACATCAAGGGTTCGGCCGCCGGCGGCGGCTTGGCCCAGTGCATCCCGCTTACTCCCTTCTCCCTGGGACTGACCGGCGACATCAACGCGATCATGAACGCCCACAACTTGGCGATGGTGGCGCTAACCAGCCGGATGCAGCACGAGTCCAACTACAACGACGAACAGCTGGCCAAGCGCAACCTCAAGCGGCTCGACATCCATCCCAAGAAGGTGGAGATGGGCTGGATCATCGACTTCTGCGCCCAGGCCCTGCGCAACATCACCATCGGTCTTGGCGGCAAGATGGACGGCTACACCATGCAGTCCAAGTTCGCGATCGCGGTTTCCTCCGAGGTCATGGCGATTCTCTCGATTGCCAACGATCTTGCCGACATGCGGCGGCGGATGGGCAAGATCGTGGTCGGCTACGACCGCAACGACCGGCCGATCACCACCGAGGATCTCGACGTGGCCGGGGCGATGACCGCCTGGATGGTCGAGGCCCTTAACCCCAACCTGATGCAGACCCTGGAAGGGCAGCCGGTCATCGTCCATGCCGGGCCGTTCGCCAATATCGCCATCGGCCAAAGCTCGGTGATCGCCGACCGGGTGGCCCTCAAGGTGGCCGACTACAACGTCACCGAATCCGGATTCGGGGCCGATATCGGTTTCGAGAAATTCTGGAACCTCAAGTGCCGCTTCAGTGGCAACAAGCCCAACTGCGCGGTGGTGGTCGCCACCATCCGGGCCCTCAAGTGCCACGGTGGCGCCCCGATTCCGGTGCCGGGCCGGCCGATGCCCGAGGAATACAAGGGCGAGAACGTCGGCTGGGTGGAAGAGGGCTGCAAGAACCTGCTCCACCACATCGCGACCGTGAAAAAGGCCGGGATCAATCCGGTGGTCTGCATCAATGCCTTCTATACCGACACCGACAACGAGATCAAGGCGGTGCGCCGCCTGTGCGAATCGGCCGGAGCCAGAGTGGCCTTGTCCCGCCACTGGGAAAAGGGCGGCGAAGGGGCGCTGGAGTTTGCCGACGCGGTGGTTGACGCCTGCGAAGAGCCCAATGACTTCAAGTTCCTTTACGATCTCGAAACCCCGCTTTCCAAGCGGATCGAACTGATCGCCAAGGAGGTTTATGGCGCCGACGGGGTAAGCTACGCCCCCGAGGCCCAGGATAAGCTCAAGCGGATGGAAAACGATCCGGAACTCAAGGAAATGGGTACCTGCATGGTCAAGACCCATCTCAGCCTTTCCCATGAGCCGAGCAAGAAAGGGGTGCCCAAGGGCTGGACCCTGCCGATCC
>DIKC01000171.1 GCA_002421565.1 Desulfobulbaceae bacterium UBA5628
GTCGCCGGCCACGTCGCTGGTCTTGGAAGCTACTTCCTTGACCATCTGGGCCCCCATGTTCTCGAACTTGTCCTTGAGTTCGATCTCCTTGGCCACGGTGACGCCGTCCTTGGTGATGACCGGGGCGCCAAAGGATTTTTCAATCAGAACGTTGCGGCCCTTGGGACCAAGGGTGACCTTTACCGCGTCGGCCAGGGTGTTGACACCCCGGAGGATGGACTCACGGCCTTTGGTGCCGTATTTCAGATCTTTTGCAGCCATATTAACTTCTCCTCACTCTGTTGTTTAATGTCGTTGAAGGTCTTACTTTTCCACCACGCCGAGGATGTCATCCTCGCGCATGATCAGGTGTTCCTCGCCGTCGATCTTGACCTCGGTGCCGCCGTACTTGGAAAAGAGCACCCGGTCGCCGGCCTTGATTTCCGGCGCGATCCGCTCGCCCTTGTCGTTGAGCTTGCCGTGGCCCACCGCCACCACCATCCCCTCGGCCGGTTTTTCCTTGGCAGTGTCGGGAATGATGATCCCGCCCTTGGTTTTTTCCTCTCCTTCCAGTCGTTTGACCAGAATCCGATCGTTCAACGGACGAATCTTCATGGACAACCTCCATCTTGCATTGAATTGATTAGTGGATTGAATTGGCGCGGCCCGCTTTGCTTGCGGGCCGCCCTGGTGCCGACTTTGTTCAGTACCGGGGCGCGGGCCGCCGGTTGTGCCAAACCATAGGGATCACCCTCTTAAAAATCAAGGGCCGGGGGGTAAAAAATTTTTCTAAAGAAAAACCGGTGGTTACCGGAATCAAATTGGGACCACCCAGCCGTGGGGGTCGGGCCGACGGCCGTATTGGATGGCGGTCAGCTCGTTGAACAAGCGCTGGGCCAGCTCTCCGGTCTTGCCGCCATTGATCAGGCAATCCCGCCCCTGGTAATGAAGGGAGCCCACCGGCGAAATCACCGCCGCGGTGCCGGTGCCGAAGACCTCCCGCAGGGCGCCGGTTTCATTGGCGGCCAGCACCTCGTCGATGGTGATCGGCCGTTCCTCCACC
Source organism: Desulfobulbaceae bacterium UBA5628 (assembly GCA_002421565.1). GTDB lineage: Bacteria > Desulfobacterota > Desulfobulbia > Desulfobulbales > Desulfurivibrionaceae > UBA5628. Next base: position 1,043 of record DIKC01000171.1, read on the forward strand.
GCGATCCCCCAGTCGGCGACCAGGCGCAGCACCGAATCGCGGGTGATCCCCGGCAGGATGCTGCCGGCCAGGGGCGGGGTGACCAGGCGGTCGTTGATCATGAAAAAGATATTCATGGTTCCGACTTCCTCGATATAGCGCCGCTCCTTGGCATCGAGCCAGAGCACCTGGGTGAAGCCGCGCTGCTGGGCCTCCACCGCCGCCATGATACTGGCCGCGTAGTTGCCGGCGGTCTTGGCCTCCCCCACTCCCCCGGCCACCGCCCGCACATACTGGTCGGTGACGTAAATTTTGACCGGGTTGAAGCCCTCGGGATAGTAGGCCCCCACCGGACAGAGGATGATGAAGAAAAGATACTGCCGGGCCGGGCGCACTCCCAGCCCGGCCTCGGTGGCGATCATGGTCGGGCGGATATAGAGGGACGCACCCTCGGCGGCCGGCACCCAGGCGGCATCGGCCCGCACCAGTTGCCGCAGGCCGTCCAGGGCGACCTCCTCGGGCAGGGTCGAGCTGCACATCCGGGTGGCGGAACGATTCATCCGGCTGAAATTGGCCTGGGGCCGGAAGAGGTAAAGTTGGTCGCCCTCCCCCCGGTAGGCCTTCAACCCTTCAAAAATTGCCTGCCCGTAATGGAGGACCATGGCCGCCGGATCAAGCTGAAAGGGGCCGTAGGGGCGCACCTCGGGATCGTGCCAGCCCTGCTCGGCGTCATAGGGCATGACGAACATGTGGTCGGTGAAAAAACGGCCGAAACCAAGGGCCTGCTGATCCGGCTTGGGTTTGCGGGCCGTCGCCGGCGCCGTCTCGGTTTTGATTTGCATGATTATCGACTCCGACTGAACTCTTTCCCTGCGCTCCCCCTGCGCTCCAAAAGGAAGAGAATATAGCGGAGATTCCAAGATTTTAAAATAACTTATTTTGCTTGGCGTCAGCGGGCGGGATTGTGTAGAGTGACGGGAAAAGAATCCTTCAACCACAGGTTTTTCCGGGACTCTCATCATGCACGAAACCCCGCCTTCGACAATGGTGCTGCGCTATTTCCTGCTCCTCTTCCTGATCGCCATCCTGATGATGGGGCGGATTCTCTGGCCCTTTCTCTCGATCCTCATCCTCTCCTATCTGCTGACCAGCATCTTCCGGCCGCTCTACGCCTTTTTCAATCGCCTGCTGCCGCCGACCCTGGCCTCGCTACTCACCTGCCTGCTGGTGGTGCTGCTGGTCTTTATCCCCCTGGTCTTTTTCGTGATCAGCCTTTCCCAGGAAGCCTTCAATCTCTATGAATGGGGACGGGGAGCCGGGGCTACCCTGGCCCATAAATTACAGGTCTTCCAGGAAACCCCCCTCTTCGGGCGGGTGCGGGAAATTGCCGCCACCTTCGGCTTCTCCCTCGATCCGGAAAACATCAGCCGCTTTTTGACCGATCTCGCCCGCAAGATGGGGCTCTTCCTTTACAACCAGGCCAGTTCCTGGGCCGCCAATCTGCTCCAGTTCATCTTCAGCTTTTTCATCATGATCCTGACTATTTTCTTCCTGCTCATCGATCATGACCGGTTGCTCAACTACATCCTTCGCCTCTCGCCCCTGCCCGACGACCAGGAACGGCGGCTCTTCACCAAATTCGACGAAATCGCCGGGGCGGTGCTGATCGGCAACGCGATCAGCGGGGTGATCCAAGGGGTGATCGGCGGCATCCTTTTTGCCGTGTTCAACCTCGGCTCGCCGGTGTTGTGGGGCGGTTTGATGGCGGTTCTCGCCTTTCTCCCGATCTTCGGGATCGGCCTGGTGATGGTGCCGGCCGCCCTGGTTCTGATTTTCAAGGGCAGCCTGGCCAGCGGCCTCTTTCTCTTCGGGGTTTACGTGGTGGTCACCCTGACCATCGAATATCTGCTCAAACCGAAAATGGTGGGCAGCCAGGTCAAGATGCATACCCTGCTGGTCTTTCTCAGCATCATGGGCGGGCTGAGCGCCTTCGGGGTGCTGGGGATCATCTACGGGCCGCTGATCATCACCGCCTTCCTCACCCTGGCCGATATCTATCTCGCCAGCTACGACAAATACGTCAAACTCGCCAAGGCGGACTGATGGCAAGCCCCTACCGGCGGCTCAATCTCCATACCCTGGCGGCGGCGGCCGGCTGGCTGCTGCTGATCGCCGGGGCGATGCTCCTGGCCCGCCAGGCCGAAATCAGCCAGCTCCACAATCTGGCGGAAAACACCGCCCGGGCCCATTTTTACAAGGATCAAGCCTTCCGGTTATGGGCCGCCTCCCACGGCGGGGTCTATGTTCCGGCCGATGCACGCACCCCGCCCAATCCGATTCTTGCCCATGTTGCGGAGCGGGATATCTTCACCCCCTCCGGCCGTTCCCTCACCCTGATGAATCCGGCCTACATGCTTCGCCAGATGATGGGCGAATATCGCGGCCTCTATGGCACCCAGGGTAAAATCACCTCCCTGAACCCGATCAACCCCGGCAATGCCCCGGATCAATGGGAACGGGAGGCCCTCCTCGCCTTTGCCCAAGGGGCGGAAGAGCTGATGGAGTACACCGAGATCGACGGCCAGCCCCATCTCCGTTTGATGCGGCCGATGATCACCGAGGTTGAATGCCTCAAATGCCATGCCCGGCAAGGTTACCAGCCCGGCGATATCCGGGGCGGGGTGGGAGTGGCGGTACCGCTGACCCCCTTTCTGGCGGAAGCCGCCAAAACTACTCGCAAATTGGCCGCCATTTTCATTATGATCGGAGCGGTGGGGCTGGCTCTTATCGGATTCTTCCATCTCCGCGGCCGCCAGCGGATCAGCGAACAACTGGCCCATCAGGCCCAGCAGCAACTCATGGAAAACCGCCTCCGCCAGGCCCAGAAAATGGAAGCGATCGGCACCCTGGCCGGAGGCATTGCCCACGACTTCAACAACATTCTCACCCCGATCATGGGCTTTGCCGAACTCGCCCTCCACAATCTGCCGCCGGATTCGCCCTCGGCCGGCGATCTCAAACAGGTGGTCAAGGCAGCCGGCCGGGCCCGGGATCTGGTACGCCAGATCCTTGCCTTCAGCCGCCGCGGCGACCAGGAAAGCCGGCCGCTCAAACCGGACCTGATCGCCAAGGAGGCCCTTAAGCTGCTGCGGGCCACCCTCCCCAGCACCATTGAAATCCGCCAGGATATTCCCGCCGATTGCGGGGCGGTGCTGGCCGATCCGGCTCAGTTCCATCAGGTGCTGATGAACCTCTGCACCAACGCCTTTTACGCCATGCGGGAAAAAGGCGGGGTGCTGGCGGTGGGGCTGGAGAAAATCTCCCTCACCGAGCAGGATGTCCGCTTCAAGGGGATGGCCCTGACCCCGGGCCCTTATCTCAAGATTGAAATCAGCGATACCGGCGGAGGCATGGAGCGGGCGGTAATGGAACGGATTTTCGAGCCCTACTTCACCACCAAGCCCCTCAATGAAGGCACCGGCCTGGGGCTGGCGGTGGTGCACGGCATCGTCCACCAGTACGGCGGCCACATTTCAGTTTACAGCGAACCGGGCCAGGGCACCACCTTCCATGTCTATCTGCCCTTGGTCGAAACGGAAGCGGGCGGGGCGGAGGCGGCGGTCGATGGCGGCCTGCCCCTGGCCCGTAACCATGAACGGATCCTGGTGGTGGATGACGAACCGGTGATTACCAGTATGCTACGCAATATGCTGGAATATCTCGGTTACCGGGTCACCGCCCTGACCGATGCCAGGGAGGCGGCCCGGCTGTTGCGGGAACAGCCGGGCGACTTCAACCTCCTGATCACCGACATGACCATGCCCCATCTCACCGGCGCCGAGTTGGCCAAGCAGGCCCTGGCCGCCGAGCCATCCCCGCGGGTGATTCTCTGCACCGGTTTCAGCGAGTTGATCAATCAGGAAAAAAGCCGGGCCTTGGGAATCCACGCCTTTGTCATGAAGCCGGTCACCCTCCAGAGCCTGGCCCGCACCATCGACCAAGTCTTAAACGGTTAGGGCCGGGACGCGACGGTTTCCTTGAGGACGGCGGCCAGTTCGGCCAGTTCAAAGGGTTTGTTGAGGGTGGCGTTAAAACCGTATTCAGCCGGACGGGCCATGATCGGATCGTTGGAGTAGCCGCTGGCCACGATGATTTTGGCCTCGGGATCCTGCTCCCGCAGCTTGCTTGCCGCCTCCTTGCCTCCCATGCCGCCGGGCACGGTGAGATCCATGATCACCGCGTCAAAGGGGGCGGGGCCGACCATTGCTTCCCGGTACTGCTCGAGAGCCTCGCTCCCGTCCGCCGTCAGGGCCGACTGATAGCCGAGATGGCTCAACATCCCTTGGACGATCTCCCGCACCATTTCCTCATCATCCATGACCAGAAT
>DIKC01000170.1:0-1435 GCA_002421565.1 Desulfobulbaceae bacterium UBA5628
GGCGTGGTTAATAAGATTATTGCCTAAGCGGACAGGTACGAAGCAATGCGAGATATTATTACCTTGGCGTGTGGCGCCTGCAAACGGCGCAATTATACGACCACCAAGAACAAGCGCAAAACTCCCAATAAACTGGAGTTCAAGAAATACTGCCCGTTCTGCCGGTCCCATACGCCCCATAAGGAAACCAAATAGGCCAGTAGCTCTAATGGTAGNNTTCGAGTCCCTCCTGGCCTGCCATAGATGATTGAGCAATTACGTTTCGCCCTTTTTCGATGGCAAAAGGGCGAAACGTGCTTTTTTTGAACCATCAGCGGGTCCTCCGGCCGAATGCGGCGGGGCGGCCCGAATAATCGGGGTTGCGGGCCAATGGTCGGGAAAGTTGAACAGGTCAAGAAAAAAAGTCGCGAGGAGGAACCCTCTCCAGGGCGGCTTGACCAAATCAAGGAATTCGGCGTTGAGGTAAAGCACGAGTTCGGCAAGATCGTCTGGCCGCCCAAGCAGCACACCATACGCTCCACCGCCGTGGTGGTGGCCCTGGTGGTAATGATCTCCCTCTATCTGGGGTTGCTGGATCTGGTGCTGGGTAAGGTGATCGGCTTTATCCTGCGCTGATTCTCCTACGACGAATTTAACCGTTTACCGTCGCACACATAAGGTCTTTCATGGCACTACGCTGGTACATACTGCACACTTATTCCGGTTTCGAGGAGCAGGTGAAGATCGCCCTCCGGGAGCGGATCAAGAATGCCGGGCAGGAGGCGCTCTTCGGCGACATCCTGGTTCCCACCGAGCAGGTGGTGGAGATGGTCAAGGGTACCAAAAAGACCTCTTCCCGCAAATTCTTTCCCGGCTACATCCTGGTCAACGTCGATCTCAACGAGGAGACCTGGCATACGGTGCGCGACACCCCCAAGGTGACCGGTTTTGTAGGCAACGATCTCAACCCGGAACCGCTCGCCGACGAAGATGCCGCAAAAATCATCGGTCGGATCAAGGATGGCGCCCTTAAGCCCAAACCCAAGGTCAGCTTCGAGCACGGCGACCAGGTGCGGGTGGTGGATGGCCCCTTTGCCAACTTCCAGGGGGTGGTGGACGAGGTTTTCCCGGACAAGGGGCGGGTGCGGGTAATGGTTTCCATCTTCGGCCGGGAAACCCCGGTGGAGTTGGAATTCATTCAAGTATCCAAGGGGTAGTCAAGAGGTAGTAACCGGGGAGCCTGTCCCGGCGACAGGCGCTTAGACCCACATACCATAGCGTGGCATGCGCGCGATCAGGCATGCAAGGAGCAAGTAATGGCAAAGAAAATCGCAGGTTACATCAAATTGCAGATTCCCGCCGGCAAGGCGAATCCCTCCCCGCCCGTCGGCCCGGCCCTGGGCCAGCGGGGGGTGAACATCATGGAGTTCTGCAAGGCATTCAATGCCCAGACCCA
>DIKC01000170.1:1461-3634 GCA_002421565.1 Desulfobulbaceae bacterium UBA5628
TCCTTCACCTTCGTCACCAAGACCCCCCCGGCCTCGACCCTGCTCTTCAAGGCCCTCAATCTCCCCAAGGGATCGAGCCATCCCAAGCGGGAACGGGTTGCCAAGATCGGCAAGGATAAAATTCGGGAGATCGCTGAAAAGAAAATGCCCGATCTCAACTGCTACGAGATCGACAAGGCCATGGCCATCATTGAAGGCACGGCCCGCAGCTGCGGCATTACGGTGGTCGACGAGGCCTAAAGGCCGACTTTAAAAATCTTGGATTGATGGGGTAATAGTCATGGCAAAGCGAGGCAAAAAATATGAGCAGAGTGCCGCCCTCCGGGACGCGGCCGGGATGTACCGCTTGGATGAGGCGCTGGAGTTGGCCCTTAAAGGCAAGTACGCCAAGTTTGATGAATCGGTGGATATAGCCGTTCGGCTGGGGGTTGATCCCCGCCATGCCGACCAGATGGTGCGGAGCAGCATGGTTCTCCCCAACGGTACCGGCAAGACCGAGCGGATTCTGGTTTTCGCCAAGGGCGAAAAGGTGCAGGAAGCGCTGGATGCCGGGGCCGATTATGCCGGCGGCGACGACTACGTGGAAAAGATCCAGGGCGGCTGGCTGGAGTTTGACAAGACCATCGCCACCCCGGACATGATGGGTACGGTGGGTAAAATCGGCCGGGTTCTCGGCCCCCGTAACCTGATGCCCAACGCCAAACTCGGCACCGTCACCTTTGAGGTGGGCCGGGTGGTCAAGGAGATGAAGGCCGGCAAGATCGATTTCCGGGTGGACAAGGCCGGGGTCTTGCACGCCATGGTCGGCAAGGCCTCCTTCGGGGTGGAAAAATTGCGGGAGAATATCCTCGCCCTGATCGACAAGATCATTCAGTTGAAGCCTTCCTCCAGCAAGGGAATTTACATGAAGGGAATCAGTGTTTCCACCACCATGGGCCCCGGCTTCCGGCTTGATCCCATGAATATCCGGAACACGGCCAAGCAGGACTGAGCCGGGTACGGGGATTTTTATATATTTTTAGGTGAGCAGTACCGACGTCGAAGACAGCAGGTGTCTCGTTGATTTAAGCGGAAAGCGCGGCTTTCCGGCCTGCCGAGGCGGACAACAAGAGTTCCGGGTGATGTTAGCGCCCTGGCTTAACCCGTCTGTTCGGATCGATTTCGACTGCTTTTGACAGCAACAGCAAACAGCAAAAGGAGGTTGAGAGCATTGAAACGAGAGGACAAGGCAGCGGTAGTTGAAGAGCTGGGCGAAAAATTCGCCAAGGCAAAACTGGCCGTACTCACCGATTATCGGGGCATGACCGTCTCCGCCTTGCAGAATTTGCGGCGGGAGTTGCGCGGCAGCGCGGCGGAGATCCGGGTGGCCAAGAATACCCTGCTTAAAAGGGCGATTCAGGACACCCCCTTTGCCCCCTTGGGCGAGTACCTGCAAGGCACCACCGCGGTGACCGTTACCGATGATGATCCGGTCGCTTCGGCCAAGGTGCTGGTCGATTTTATCAAAACCAATCCCCAACTGGTGATCAAGTCGGCGGTTCTGGACGGCAAGCTGTTGAGTGCCGCCGATCTGACCGCTCTGTCCAAGTTGCCGGGGATCAACGAGTTGCGGGCGCAACTGCTGGGGGTCATGCTGGCCGTTCCCACCAGTTTTGTCCGGGTATTGAACGGCGTACCCCAGAAGGCGGTCTATCTGCTTGCCGCCCTGCGGGATCAGAAGGCCGAGGCCTGAGATTTATTCGTAAACGGGTAACCCATTAAAACGCGGCCGGCATCAGCGCCGGCCTTTGACAGGAGGATTTACAATGGCTGTATCCAAGGAAGATGTAATCGATTTCATTGCCAACATGAGCGTTCTTGAGCTTTCCGAGTTGATCAAGGAACTGGAAGAGAAATTCGGCGTTTCCGCCGCCGCTCCGGTGGGTGTGGCGATGGCCGCTCCGGCCGGCGGTGGTGATGCCGGCGCCGCTGCCGAAGAGAAGACCGAGTTCGACGTAATCCTGACCACGGCCGGCGACAAGAAGATCGGCGTGATCAAGGAAGTGCGGGCGATCACCTCTCTGGGCCTCAAGGAAGCCAAGGATCTGGTGGAAGGCGCTCCCAAGCCGATCAAGGAAGGGGTCTCCAAGGCTGAAGCCGAGGACATCAAGAAGAAGATCGAAGCCGCCGGCGG
>DIKC01000170.1:3696-5421 GCA_002421565.1 Desulfobulbaceae bacterium UBA5628
TTTTGTCGCATGAGCGCCACGGAACAAAAAGTTCCGTGGCGCTGATGCGTTTTTGCTTTTTCTCTTTTCGTGGATTTTTCACCATCGTACGGCCGGCCGGCGCAGAGGCGATCTCATTTTATCCGCTTACCGTATCAACAGACGAGGGTATTGCTGAATGCAGACGATCAAACGACTCCGGAAGAGTTTTGCCAAGACCAGGGCGATTGTTGCAAAACCCCATCTCATCGAGATGCAAAGCCGCTCCTTCACGCAGTTTCTGCAATTGGATGTGCCGCCGGACAAGCGCTTGGACGAGGGTTTGCAGGGGATTTTCAAGAGTATTTTCCCGATCCGGGATTTCAACGGGGCCTGTTCCCTGGAGTTCGTCAACTACACCTTTGGCGAACCGAAATACACCGTGGAAGAGTGCGTCCAGCGGGGGATGACCTATGAAGTGCCGGTCAAGATCACGGTTCGCCTGGTCACCTACGATTCCGACCCGGACAGCGGCGCCCAGAGCATCCGCGACATCAAGGAGCAATCGGTTTATCTCGGAAGCATTCCGCTGATGACCAAGGCCGGGGTTTTTGTGGTCAACGGCACCGAGCGGGTAATCGTCAGCCAGCTCCAGCGTTCGCCCGGGCTCTTTTACAGCCATGACGCGGGCAAGACCCATGCCGGCGGCAAGCTCCTCTATTCGGCCCGGATCATCCCGGTACGGGGTTCCTGGATCGATCTCGAGTTCGACGCCAAGGACATCCTTTATGTCCGGATCGACCGCCGCCGCAAGTTTCCGGTGACCACCCTGCTAAAGGCCCTGGGCCACACCAGCGAGGAGTTGCTTCGTTATTTTTATCAGACCGAGCGGGTCACCATCGCCAAAAAGAAATTCAAGAAATCCTTTACCGCCGACACCATGGTTGGTCAGAAGGCGAGTCAGGATTTCATCGATCCGGCCAGCGGCGAGGTGATTGCCAAGAAGGGCCGCAAGATCGGCAAAACCATTGCCCAGAAGATCGTGGCCGCCGGGATTTCCGGGGTGGAGATCGAAGCCGTCGATCTGGTGGGCAAGTTCACCGCCCATGACATCATGGATGCCTCAGGCGAGGCGGTGCTGGTGCCGGTCAACACCGAACTGACCGAATCGTTGCTTGAGGAACTGGTCGCCGCCAAGGTCAAGGAATTTGAGATTCTCTTCATCGACGGGATCAAGGTTTCCGACGCCTTCCGCAAGACCCTTACCCTGGATCGGGTCCAGAGCAAGGAAGATGCCCTGGTCGAGCTTTATCGCCGGTTGCGGCCCAGCAGTCCGCCCACCGCCGAAGTGGCGGCCAACTTCTTCGGCAACCTATTCTTTAATCCCGAAACCTACGATCTTTCGGTGGTCGGCCGTTTCAAAGTCAATGCCAAGCTGGGGGTGGATACCGACATTAATATCCGTACCCTGACCCCCGAGGATATCATGCTGGCGGTCCGTTATCTGGTGCGGCTCAAGGATGCCCAGGGTCCCATCGACGACATCGACCATCTCGGCAACCGGCGGGTACGGACAGTGGGCGAACTGGTGGAAAACCAGTACCGGATGGGTTTGGTGCGGATGGAACGGGCGATCAAGGAGCGGATGAGTCTCCAGGAAGTTGAGACCCTGATGCCCCACGATCTGATCAACCCCAAGCCGATCACCGCCGCGATCAAAGAATTTTTCGGCACCAGCCAGCTGTCCCAGTTCATGGATCAGACCAA
>DIKC01000170.1:5597-7679 GCA_002421565.1 Desulfobulbaceae bacterium UBA5628
ATCGAAACCCCCTACCGCAAGGTGGAGGAGCGCAAGGCCACCAGCGAGGTGGTCTTTATGACCGCCCTTGACGAAGAGGGCAAGGTGATTGCTCCGGCCAAGACCGAGCTGGACAAGAAGGGCCGGATTACGCCGGATACCCTGATCGCCCGCCAGGAAGGCGAGGTTATGATCACCACCGCCGACGAAGTGACCCACATGGATGTCTCGCCCAACCAGTTGGTGAGTGTGGCCGCCTCCCTGGTGCCTTTCCTGGAAAACGACGACGCCANNATGGGTTCCAACATGCAGCGCCAGGGGGTTCCCTTGCTGCGTAGCGAGGCGCCCCTGGTCGGCACCGGCCTGGAAGGGGCGGTGGCCCAGGATTCCGGAGTCTGCCTCCTGGCCGGCGGCGACGGGGTGGTGGAAGAGGTTGACGCCAACCGGATCGTGGTCCGTTACGATAAGCCGGGCACCGACGGCTTCAGCGCCGGAATCGGGGTCTATCGCCTGGAGAAGTATAAAAAGTCCAACCAGAATACCTGTTTTACCCAAAAACCTCTGGTGGAGCCGGGGCTGCGGGTCAAGAAGGGGGACATCCTGGCCGACGGCCCGGCCTGCGATCAGGGGGAACTGGCCCTGGGCAAGAACGTCACCGTCGCCTTCATGCCGTGGCGCGGCTACAACTTCGAGGACTCGATCCTGATCAACGAGCGGCTGCTCAAGCAGGACACCTACACCTCGGTCCATATCGAGGTCTTCGAGACCGTGGCCCGCGATACCAAGCTGGGCAAGGAAGAGGTTACCCGCGATATTCCCAATGTCAGCGAGGAGGCGCTTCACAACCTGGACGAGTCCGGCATTGTTCGGATCGGGGCCGAGATCAAGGCCGGCGATATTCTGGTGGGCAAGGTCACCCCCAAGGGGGAGACCCAGCTTTCCCCGGAGGAAAAGCTGTTGCGGGCGATCTTCGGCGAAAAGGCCGGCGACGTCAAGGATACCTCGCTCAGGGTGCCGCCCGGAGTCGAGGGGGTGGTGATCGACGCCAAGGTCTTCTCCCGCAAGGGGGTGGAAAAGGACGAGCGCACCCTGGTGATCGAAGAGGCGGAAATCAAGAGCCTTGAACGGGATCTCGAGGACGAAATCAATTGCCTCAAGAAGAGCATCAAGAACGGGCTGGCCGATCTGTTGGCGGGCCGGGCGGTGCGCAGCGCGATCAAGGGCAAGAAGGGTGATCTGCTGGCCAAGGGCAAGAAGATCACCCGGGAGGTGCTCGAACAGCTTTCGCCCTCGGACATCAAGAAGCTCGATTATGACGGTCGGGAAAAGCTGGAAGGGGAAATCGTCCTCCTCTTTGAACGCTACGACAGCCAGGTGAAAATGGTCAAGGATCGTTACGAGGCCCGCATTTCCAGGCTGAAAAAGGGCGACGACCTGCCGCCCGGGGTGATCCGGATGGTCAAGGTCTATGTCGCGATCAAGCGCAAGCTGGCGGTGGGCGACAAGATGGCCGGCCGCCACGGCAACAAGGGTGTCGTTTCCCGCATTATGCCGGAAGAGGACATGCCCTATTTCGCCGACGGCACCACCGTTGACATTGTCTTGAATCCTCTGGGGGTACCTTCCCGGATGAACGTCGGCCAGTTGCTGGAAATCCATCTCGGCCTGGCCGCCCGCAAATTGGGGGAACAGGTGGAGCAGTTGGCCCGCAAGCGCGATCTGGCCGCGGTCAAGAAGAAGCTGGCCGCGATTTACAGCCGTAATGAATATAAGCAACTGCTGGAAGGTCTCGATGACGATGCCCTGCTGGAGCTCGCCTCCCGCATGGGGCGCGGAGTACACATGGCCACCCCGGTTTTTGACGGGGCTCATGAAAATGAAATCCGCGGTCTGCTGGTGGAGTCCGGGATGGACGAAATCGGCCAGGCCACCCTTTATGACGGCCTGACCGGGGAAAAGTTCGACAATCAGGTAACGGTGGGGGCGATGTACATGCTCAAACTGCACCACTTGGTTGATGACAAGATTCATGCCCGTTCCACCGGTCCCTACTCCCTGGTTACCCAGCAGCCCTTGGGCGGCAAGGCCCAGTTCGGCGGCCAG
>DIKC01000170.1:7725-8126 GCA_002421565.1 Desulfobulbaceae bacterium UBA5628
CTCACCGTCAAGTCCGACGACGTGGGCGGCCGCACCCGGATGTACGAGAAAATCGTCAAGGGTAATAACTTCCTGGAAGCCGGCCTGCCCGAATCGTTCCACGTTTTGATCAAGGAACTCCAGGGCCTCTGTCTGGACATGGGGTTGCTGGACGAAGTGCCGGAAAAGGAAAAGGGCAAGCAGTAAGCAAACGGCCGGGGCGATCCGTTCGGCCTGGGCAGGCGGACGATCCGAGCATTCATTTTGGACAGAAGGTGTTGCCGTGGAAGAACTTTTCAGCTTTTTTGCCAAACCGCAGTCATCGGTCAAATTCAAAGCAGTCCAGATTTCCATCGCCTCCCCGGAGCAGATTCGGGACTGGTCGCACGGCGAGGTGAAGAAACCGGAGACCATCAATTACC
>DIKC01000170.1:8171-8943 GCA_002421565.1 Desulfobulbaceae bacterium UBA5628
TGCAACTGCGGCAAGTACAAGCGGATGAAGCACCGGGGCGTGGTCTGCGAAAAATGCGGGGTGGAGGTGATCCAGTCCAAGGTTCGGCGGGAACGGCTGGGCCATATCGAACTGGCCGCCCCGGTGGCCCATATCTGGTTTCTCAAGAGCCTCCCGAGCAAGATCGGCAATCTTCTGGACATGACCTTGAAGGAGTTGGAAAAGGTTCTCTATTTCGATTCCTATGTGGTCACCGAGTCCCAGGAAGCGTCGATCGCGGTGGGCAGCTTGTTGAACGAGGAGAATTATCGCCAGGCCCGGGAGGAATTTCCCGACAAATTCAGGGTCGGGATCGGGGCCGCCGCCATCCGCGAGATGCTGGCCGGCATCGATCTCGCCTCCCTTTCCAAGCAGTTGCGCGAGGAGATGCGGGAGACCGGCTCCGAGGCCAAGCGCAAAAAATACGCCAAGCGGCTCAACGTGGTCGAGGCCTTTCTCGAGTCCGGCAACCGGCCGGAATGGATGATTCTGGAAGTGATTCCGGTTCTGCCTCCGGATTTGCGGCCCTTGGTGCCGCTGGAAGGAGGTCGTTTCGCCACCTCCGATCTCAACGATCTCTACCGTCGGGTGATCAACCGTAACAACCGGCTCAAACGGCTGCTGGAACTGGATGCCCCGGAAATCATCATCCGCAACGAAAAGCGGATGCTGCAGGAGGCGGTGGACGTTCTGTTCGACAATGGCCGACGCGGCAAGGTTATCACCGGGCCCAACAAGCGGCCGCTGAAATCGC
>DIKC01000170.1:8959-9326 GCA_002421565.1 Desulfobulbaceae bacterium UBA5628
TTCCGCCAGAATCTGCTCGGCAAGCGGGTCGATTATTCCGGCCGGACGGTCATTGTGGTCGGCCCCCATCTTCGTCTCCACCAGTGCGGCCTGCCCAAAAAGATGGCCTTGGAGCTGTTCAAGCCCTTTATCTACAACCGGCTGGAGGCCAAGGGGCTGGTCACTACCATCAAAAGCGCCCGCAAGATGGTGGAAAAAGGCACCAAGGAAGTATGGGACGTGCTCGACGAGGTGGTCAGGGAATACCCGATCATCCTCAACCGGGCGCCCACCCTTCATCGCTTGGGGATGCAGGCCTTTGAGCCGATCCTCATCGAAGGCAAGGCGATCCAGCTTCACCCCTTGGTCTGTACCGCCTTCAACGCCG
>DIKC01000170.1:9384-9822 GCA_002421565.1 Desulfobulbaceae bacterium UBA5628
CCACCAACAACATCCTTTCGCCGGCCAACGGCGAACCGGTGATCATCCCCTCCCAGGACATCGTCCTCGGGCTTTATTACATGACCAGGGAGCGCTTTTTCGTCCAGGGCGAGGGCAAGGTCTTCAGTTCGCCGGACGAGGTGCGGATCGCCTTTGATCACGGCGAGCTCCATCTCCAGGCCCGGATCAAGGTGCGGATCAACGGCGAACTGGTCGAAACCACCACCGGCCGGGTGCTGGTCGGGGAAGTACTCCCCGTCGGCCTGCCTTTTTCCCTGGTCAATCAGACCTTGGGCAAGAAGCAGTTGGCCAAGATCATCGACTACGCCTACCGCCAAGCCGGAACCAAGGCCACCGCCATTCTCGCCGACCGGCTCAAGGACATGGGTTATGAGTATTCCAGCCGGGCCGCGATCTCGATCTGCATCAACGACATGA
>DIKC01000038.1 GCA_002421565.1 Desulfobulbaceae bacterium UBA5628
TCGACAAGATCGCCCGCAAGTCGGACAGCGCCTCTTTGACTCGTGACGTTTCCGGGGAAGGGGTGCAGCAGGCCCTGCTCAAGATCATCGAGGGCACGGTGGCCAGCATTCCCCCCAAGGGCGGCCGCAAACATCCCCAGCAGGAATATCTCAAGATCGATACCTCCAATATCCTCTTTATCTGCGGCGGCGCCTTTGTCGGCTTGGACAACGTGGTGCGCCAGCGGGTAGGCACCAAGTCCATGGGCTTTGGAGCCAAGGTGGTGAGCAAGAGCAAAAAGAAGATGGGGGAACTACTGGCCCAGGTGGAGGCCGAAGACCTGTTGCGCTTCGGGCTGATTCCGGAATTGGTGGGGCGTCTGCCGGTGGTGGCGACCATGGACGAACTGGAAGAGGAGGATTTGATCCGGATTCTCCGGGAACCCAAGAACGCCCTGACCAAGCAGTATGAAAAACTCTTTGCCTTTGACGATATCCGCTTGCGCTTTACCGAAGGGGCCTTGGCCGCCATCGCCAAGACCGCGATCAAGCGCAAATCCGGGGCTCGCGGCCTGCGGGCGGTGATGGAAGAAGCGATGCTCGACATCATGTACGAGCTGCCTTCCCAGGCCAATGCCCGTGAATGCGTGATCAGCGAACAGGTGATCACCAGCCGGGAGGCGCCGGTGGTGCTTTACGATCAGGAAGAGATCAAGAAGAGCGCCTGATGAATCCGCCGGAGCCGGAGCGCCGGCAGCAGATCTACCCGATGATGCCGTTGCGGGATATTGTCCTCTTCCCGCACATGGTGGCGCCCCTGGTGATCGGGCGGGAACGTTCGATCAAGGCCCTGGAAGAGGCGATGGCCTCCCGCTCGGAAATTTTTCTTGCGGCCCAGAAGGACGCGGGCGAGGACGAGCCGAGCGAGGATGAGGTGCACGAGGTCGGCACCGTTGCCTCGGTGATGCAGTTGCTCCGTCTCCCGGACGGCACCATCAAGGCCCTGGTGGAGGGCAAGCGCCGGGCTCGGGTACTAAAGCATCTGCCCCATGCCGAGATTTTCATGGTGGCGGTGGAGGAGATCGTCGAGCCGCCGCCGGAACCCCATCAGGCCTTGGCCTATGTCCGGGAGTTGCGCAACGCCTTTCGGGAATATGTCCAGTTCAACAAGAAAGTTCCCAATGAAGTGATCAAGTCCCTGGCCCGGATCGAGGAGCCCGGCAAGTTCGTCGATGTCCTCGCCGCCCATCTGCCGCTCAATACCGAAGAAAAACAAAAAATTCTGGCCGCCCTGCCCTTGCTGGAGCGGCTGGAACTGGTGTTGAGCCTGATCAATCGGGAAATCCAGATCGCCCAACTGGAGGAAAGCATCCGCACCCGGGTCAAGCAGAAGATGGACCGGACCCAGCGGGAATATTACCTGGCCGAGCAGATGCGGGTGATCCAGAAGGAGATGGGCAGCGGCGCCGATGCCGCTTCCGATCTGGCCGATCTGGAAGCGGCCCTCAAGGCCAAGGAACTGCCGGCGGCGGCTCGGGAAAAGGCCGAGCGGGAGCTGAAAAAACTCAAGCTGATGCCGGCCATGTCGGCGGAAGCGACCGTGGTTCGCAATTATCTCGATTGCATCCTTAATCTGCCTTGGGGCGAGAAAAGCGAGGCCACAATCGATCTGCTTGCAGCGGAACGGATTTTGGATGAAGACCATTACGGCCTGGCCAAGCCCAAGGAACGGATTCTCGAATACCTGGCGGTCAAGGCCCAGGTGGACAAGTTGAAAGGGCCGATCCTCTGTCTGGTGGGGCCGCCGGGGGTGGGCAAGACCTCGATCTGCAAGTCGGTGGCCCGGGCCATGGGCCGCAAATTCGTCCGCCTTTCCCTGGGCGGGGTGCGGGACGAGGCCGAGATTCGGGGCCATCGCCGGACCTACATCGGGGCCATGCCCGGCAAGATTATCCACTCCATGCAGCGGGCCAAGGTGGCCAATCCGGTGATCTGCCTCGACGAGGTGGACAAGATGAGCATGGATTTCCGGGGCGATCCCTCGGCCGCCTTGCTGGAAGTTCTGGATCCGGAGCAGAACAACAGCTTCAACGATCATTACCTTGATCTTGATTACGATCTTTCCGACGTTTTTTTCATCACTACCGCCAACACCCTGGCCGGAATTCCCGCCCCCCTCCAAGATCGGATGGAGATCATCCGCTTGAACGGCTACACCGAAGAGGACAAGCTGCGGATCGCCGCCGGTTTTCTCGCCCCTCGCCAGCTTGAAAGCAACGGCTTCAAGCCCGACGAGATCGTATTCGGCGAAAACGGTCTGCGGGAGATCGTCCGGCGTTACACCCGCGAGGCCGGGGTGCGGAACCTGGAGCGAAGCATCGCCGCCATCTGCCGTAAGGTGGCCCGGGACCGGGTGCGGCATAAACCGGGCAAGGTTTACCGGATCAGCCCCAAGGGCGTGGCCGCCTTTCTGGGAGTGCCCAAGTTCCGTTTCGGGCTGGCGGAAGAGGAGCACCGGGTGGGGCTGGCCACTGGGCTGGCCTGGACCGAGGTGGGCGGTGAACTGTTGCAGATTGAGACCGCCTTGATGCCGGGCAAGGGCAAGCTGACCGTTACCGGCAAGCTCGGCGATGTCATGCAGGAGTCGGCCCAGGCCGCCTTGAGCTATGTCCGTAGCCGGGCGGCCCGCCTGGGGCTGGCCCCGGACTTTTATCAGAAATTGGATATTCATATCCATGTGCCGGAAGGGGCGATTCCCAAGGACGGCCCCTCGGCCGGGATCACCATGGCCACCTCCCTGGTTTCGGCCCTGCTGCAGCTGCCGGTGCGGCGGGAAGTGGCGATGACCGGCGAGATCACCCTCCGTGGCCGGGTGCTGCCCATCGGGGGCCTTACCGAAAAATTGCTGGCCGCCCGACGCGGTAATATCAAGGAAGTGCTGATCCCCCGGGAGAACGACCGGGATTTGCAGGAAGTGCCGGCCAAGGTGGTCAAGGAACTAAGCATCAAGCTGGTGGACGATGTGGACCAGGTGCTGGAATACGCCTTGGTTCTCAGGGAAGGCGAGCCTCTCTTCCGGGAGGATTTTCGGCCGGGCGAGGAGCGGTGTCCGGCCACTTTCGGCTTCAGTGTGGAAACCCCGGCCCCCCATTGATAGTGCCTGTTTTTTACTTGACGAATGGTGGAGGTCGTGGTTAATAGGGGCCACATTTTTGGTGAGGGCGAATAGCTCAGCTGGGAGAGCATCGGCCTTACAAGCCGAGGGTCACAGGTTCGATCCCTGTTTCGCCCACCATGGCTCAGTTTTGCAGGGGTTGTAGCTCAGTCGGTTAGAGTGCCGGCCTGTCACGCCGGAGGTCGCGGGTTCGAGCCCCGTCAACCCCGCCAGTCATCAAGGCTGGTTTTCATGTTTCCTGCCAATCTGCGGCCAACCGAGCGAGAACGAGCGGACTATGCTGGCACGCATCGAACGTCTAGGTGAACACACCATCTACATTTTGCAGGATCTGGGCCGGATGGGCCTTTTTCTCCTGCGCGCCCTGGCCGGGATCGGCAAGCGGCCGTTCCGTCTGGGGGCGGTGATCCGCCAGACCCGCCTGATCGGGGCCGACTCCTTTGTGGTCATCTTCTTTACCGCCGCCTTTACCGGCATGGTGCTGGGACTGCAAGGCTACTATACCCTGCGCAAGTTCGGTTCCGAAGGCGCCCTGGGCTCGGCGGTGGCCCTCTCCCTGATTCGGGAACTGGGGCCGGTGCTCACCGCCCTGATGGTTACCGGCCGGGCCGGCAGCGCCATGTGCGCCGAAATCGGGATCATGCGCAACTCCGAGCAGCTTGACGCCCTGGAGTGCATGGCGGTGGATCCCTTCCGTTATCTGATCACCCCAAAATTCCTCGCCACCATCATTTCCATCCCGATTCTCACCCTGATTTTTAACGTGGTCGGGATCTTCGGTGGTTACGTGGCCGGGGTGACCCTGCTCGACGTCAATCCGGGGGCCTATTTCTCCGGCATGGAAGCGAGCGTGATCAACAAGGATATCAACCTGGGGATCATCAAATCCTTTGTCTTTGCCATGCTGGTGGTCTGGATCTGCACCGGCCGGGGCTATTTCGTCCATGTTATTCGCGGGGCCGGGTTCGGGGCCGAGGGGGTCAGCCGGGTTACCACCCAGGCGGTGGTGCTCTCCTCCATTGCCATCCTGGTCTGGGATTATCTTTTGACCGCGATTCTGCTATGAGTGAACCGATCATCAGATTCGAGGGGGTGGAGAAATCCTTCGGCAGTCAGCGGGTGCTGGCCGGGGTCGATTTTGCCATTCCGGCCGGCCGGACCACGGTGATCGCCGGGGCCAGCGGCCAGGGCAAGAGCGTCACCCTTAAGCTCATCCTCGGCCTGCTTAAGCCGGATCAGGGCCGGATCATGGTCCGGGGCCGGGATATTGCCCGGATGAATCCGCGCCAGTTGAATGAGGCGCGGATGGCCTTCGGGGTGCTTTTCCAGGGGGCGGCCCTGCTCGATTCCCTCTCGGTCTTCGACAACGTGGCCCTGCCCTTGGAAGAACGAACCAAACTGAGTCAGGCGGAGGTCAGGGAAAAGGTGATGACCACCTTGGAGCAACTGGGGTTGGCCGGTCATGAGGATAAATTCCCGGCCCAGCTTTCCGGCGGCATGAAAAAACGGGTCGGCCTCGCCCGCGCCCTCCAGTTGCA
The DNA here is from genome assembly GCA_002421565.1 of Desulfobulbaceae bacterium UBA5628. Classification (GTDB taxonomy): domain Bacteria; phylum Desulfobacterota; class Desulfobulbia; order Desulfobulbales; family Desulfurivibrionaceae; genus UBA5628. The sequence goes on from DIKC01000038.1 coordinate 4,693, forward strand.
GCCGGAAATCATGCTCTTCGACGAGCCGACCACCGGCCTTGATCCAGAAAAATCCATGGAGATTTATCAGCTTTTTCTCGAAACCCAACAAAAATTCGGCTACACTTCCGTAATTGTCAGCCACGATATTCCCAAGATTTTCAACCTGGCCGACCAGGTGATCATCATGGGTAAGGGCAAGGCGACCACTTTTGCCAGCCCGGAGGATATTCAGCGGAGCAGCGACCCTGAAACCAGGGATTTTGTCCGGATTACGATGGGCGATATTTATCTCAGTCGGGAAATGGAAAAGAGACCATGAAAAAAGTTAATCTTGATCTGATGGTGGGGCTGTTTGTGGTGGCCGGGTTCCTGGCCTTTGTTTATATGTCGGTCCAGTTGGGCGAGTTTTCGCCCTTTGCGGTCAAGGATCAATATACCGTAGTTGCTGAATTCAGCAACGTGTCCGGTCTTAAACGGGGGGCGGTGGTGGAGATTGCCGGGGTGCCGGTGGGCAAGGTGGCCGCCATCGATCTCGACGACACCGACCGCGCCTTGGTAACCATGTATATCAACCGGGGGGTGGCGGTCAGCGAGGACGCCATCGCTTCGATCAAAACCCAGGGGATCATCGGCGACAAGTATATCCGGATCAGCCCGGGCGGCTCGGATGTAGTAATGGCCGATGGCGGCCGGTTGATGGAAACAGAATCGGCCCTGGATATTGAGGAACTGGTAAGCAAGTACGTTTTCGGCGGGGTGTGAGCAGGGATATATTTTTGGCAATTTTCAGGATCGGATATGCGAGAGAAAAACATGGTCGGCGGTATGATGAGGATTGGGTGCATTCTGGCGACGATCATGGCGGTTGGAGTCGGGATGAGCCTGTTGCTTACGGCCACGGCCTTTGCCTCCCAGGCTGATGATCCTTTAGCCGACCCCTTTGCCGCCACCTCCGCCGCCGGCCGACAGGATACCTTGGCCGACCCGCTGGAGCCCTTGAACCGGTTCTTTTTTACGGTTAACGACCGCCTCTATTTCTGGGCCCTCAAGCCGGTGGCCACCGGCTACGCCAAGGTGGTGCCGGAGGAGACCAGGCTGAATTTTCGTTATTTTTTTTATAATCTGCTGGCCCCGGTGCGGGTGATCAGCAACCTCTTGCAAGGGAAAATCGAGGAGAGTGGCATAGAGTTGGCCCGTTTCGTGATCAACAGCACCATCGGCATTGCTGGTTTTGACGACCCTGCCGCGCAAGGATTTGGCCTTCATCCCAGCAACGAGGATCTGGGGCAGACCTTGGGTGTCTACGGGCTAGGCAGCGGGTTTTATATCTGCTGGCCCATCCTCGGCCCCTCCACCCTGCGGGATAGCTTCGGAATGGTGGGGGATTCCTTTCTTAATCCCCTTTCCTACCTGATAGGGGGTGATATGGTGGCAGGAGGGGGGGTATACGTTGGCAAAGAAGTAAACGATGCCTCGTTGGTGCTGGGCGATTACGAACAGTTTACCGAAGCTGCCTTTGATCCTTATGTGGCAATCCGGGATGCCTATCACCAGTATCGGAGCAATCAGGTGCGAGACTTGGATAATGCCAGAAACACCTCATTTGTAGGCGAGCCTGGCGGCAAACGGCCACCTTTCTCAACAGTGTCGGCCCAATAGAGGCCGGAATCGTTCATTGCTTAAGGCGCTTTTTGTTAAGCCGGAGTTGATTGAGTATGAAAAACGTTGGCATGAAAAAGCAATCCCGTTGGTTGATGGCTTTAGGGCTGCTTTTGCTGGTCGCGGCAAACGCCATGGCCGCCAGGGTTTCTTCCCTCGATCCTATGGGCCGGGTGGAGTCGGTGCTCAACGAGATTATCTCAATTCTGGAGGACAAGGCCCTGGCTGGCCCGGAGTCTGTTGATAAACGTAGAAATCTGGTGATCGAAAAAGTGGAGGGGTTGTTTGATTTCGAGGAAATCGCCATGCGGGCCATGGGCCGTCACTGGCGGGAGCGAACCCCGGCCGAGAAAACCCGGTTCGTCAATCTCTTCAAGCAGTTGCTGGAAAAAACCTATATCGACCGCATCGATACCTATTCCGGGGAACGGGCCGTGTTTCAGAAGCAGGATATTCGCGGCGATTACGCCATGGTCTATACCCAGTTCGTGACCAGCAAGAACGAAATCCCGATCAATTACAAATTGCGGAAAAAAACGAACGGCTGGATGGTTTATGACGTTGAGATCGAAACCGTCAGCCTGGTGCTCAACTACCGCAATCAGTTCGATAGTATCATCAATCGGGAAAAATACGCCGGTCTGGTGCAGCGGATGGAGGAAAAAATCGCCAAAGGCGAACCCTTGGATGGTGCGCCGTGACCATGGACGAAGAGCGGTTGGCGTCTGATCGCGGTTCGGCGGTTGCCGGGTCCGATTTTCGGCCGGAGTTTCTTTCCCCGGACGAGGCGTCTCGTTTTCAACTCTACTGCACGGTGGATGAATTCGCCGCCGGCGCAATGCTGATGGAGGACGGCTCTCCGGGTGATTTTCTCGCCTTTGTCCTGGCCGGCAAGTTGGCGGTGCGCAAAGCCACTGCTTTTCCCGGCCGTTACATCCTGGTGGCGGAAATCGAAGCCGGGGGGCTGGTCGGGGAGTGCGCCGGGGTGGTCAAGGGCGAACGGGCCGCCACGGTGGTGGCGGTGGAGCCGAGCCGGCTGCTTGTTCTCACCCATGAGCAGTTGCAAGAAATGATGGCCCGGGAACCGGATCTCGCTTTCCGGCTGTTGCAATGGATTATTTTGGTACAGGGCCGTCGTTTGCGCAAGGCAAGCGAAAGGCTTTCATGGATTCTTTAGCCCGGTTCTCCGGCAATCTTGCCAGAATTTTCCGCTCCCCTGCGATGCCCAAAGCGCAAGAACGGATAATCGTCACCCCGGGGATGGCCCGCTGGCGCTGGGTGGTGCGGCAGCCGCTGGTGCGGGGTGCCGTGGTTTACGGCGGGATGCTGTTCCTGCTCACCGCTTTTTTTGCTTTCAGCCGTCATTTGCCCTTGATTATGGCTTTGTGGTCTATCCCCCTGGGGGTTTTCTTTGGGCTGGCGATCGGCGGCTGTGAGCGGCTGCTGGCCCTGCTTTGGGATTACCCTGGCCGCCGGGTGCGGGGAATCCCGGCTGCCTTTATTTTTTTCTTTGCCTATGTGATCGGTTACGTCCTGCTTTTTTCCCTGCTGGTGGGTTATCCTTTGGGGCGATTGCTGGCCGTTTACGGTACTTCGGAGCTCCTGAAGATCGATTACGCTCTCTTCAGCACCCATTTTGTCCTCGCTCTGGCCGGGATCTCCTGGTTACTAAACATCATCCGTCAGCGGCGGCGTGCCCGGGGCGGGGAGTCGCAGTCCCCCTGAAATTCATTGACAGCAAGGCGAAATGAGATATACTCTTTCGTTTTTCTTGTTTCCTTGGAGCGGGTTGGTCAGTGCGCATACCATTTGAGCAGATTCCGGCCGAAGGGCTTGAGCTTGAATTGACCGAAGCCGGCTGGTTTCCGGAGCAGGAGTTGGCGCGCCAAGGGCCGGTTCGGGCCACGATCAATCTGGCGCGGGAGCCGGGCCGGTTGGATCGGGTTCGCTTGCGTGGGCTGCTGGAGGTTGATCTCCGCTTGATCTGCGACCGTTGTCTGGACTCATATCCTTATGCCCTGGCGGCTGATTTTCAGGCGAGCCTGGAAGTCGGAGCGATCGATGATGGCGCGGCGGTTTCCGATCATCTTTGCTCGGCCGAGGTAATGGAAACGGTCAGCCTGGCCGAGCCGGTGGTGGATGTTTTTGATTTGCTGGCCCAGCAATTGTTTTTAAGCCTGCCGCTTAAGCGTTTGTGCCGGGAAGAATGCCGGGGGCTTTGTCCCCGTTGCGGCGCTGATCTCAATGAAGGGGAGTGCGGTTGCTTCCGCTCCCCGGGATCATCGCCCTTTGCGGTCCTGGCTGATCTGAAGAAGCGTTGATGTCCCGCCTTCTACGGCGGTTTTTTTGCACCCCTTGCACCCCTTGCAGGTTAAGAAATTGGAGGATTCCGGAAATGGCTTTACCGAAAAGACGACATTCCCATTCACGCACCCACAAGCGCCGCGCCCATGATGGCCTGGCCGCGCCTTCGGTGGCCACCTGCGCCGACTGTGGCGAGCCGAAACTGCCCCATCGCCTTTGCCCCAACTGCGGCGCCTACAAGGGCCGTTCGGTGATCAAGCTCGGCGAGGAGTAAGGACCGGCTTGCTGGTAGCCGTGAGGGGTTCCGGGGCGGGGCTGGACGGCCGCGGATTGATCGATATTCTGCCTGATTGGGTCGAGAATGGCGTTGCGTATTGCCCTTGATGTCATGGGTGGCGACCGGGGGCCGGAAGAATTGGTGGCCGGGGCGCTGCTGGCGGTTCGCGAATTATCGGTGGCGGTAACCCTGCTCGGTGATGAAGCCCGGATCAGAGCGGCCTTGCCTCGCGGCGCCGATGCTCTGCCCGGTCTGGAAATCGTCCATACCAGTGAAGTGATTGAAATGGACGAATCCCCCTTTGAGGCGATTCGCCGCAAAAAGGATTCCTCCATTGTCCGCGCCTTTGCCCTCCACAAGGAAGGCAAGGTGGACGCGGTGGTCAGCGCCGGCAACTCCGGGGCGACCATGGCCGCCGCCCTCAAGTATCTTGGTCGACTCAACGATATCTCCCGTCCCGGCATTGCCACCACCTTCCCCACCCTCAAGGGGCCGGTGGTGATGATGGACGTGGGGGCCAACGTCGATTGCCGTCCCCGCCACCTCTTTGAGTTCGGGGTGATGGCCGCTGCCTTCAGCCGGGTGATGTATAACATTCCCCGGCCCCGGATCGGCCTGCTCAGCATCGGCGAGGAAGGCGGCAAGGGCAATATCCTGGTCAAAAAATCCCACGATCTTTTTCAGCAGAGTTCCTTAAATTACATCGGCAACGTCGAAGGCCGCGATACCTTCCAGGGCGAGGTGGATGTCATTGTCTGCGACGGCTTTGTCGGCAATATCTGCCTCAAGCTCAGCGAAGGACTGGCCGAGGCCCTGATCGCCATGCTCGGCGATGAAATCAAAAAACGGCTACCGGCCAAGATCGGCTATCTCCTCTCCAAAAAAGCCTTTTCCGCCTTCCGTCGCCGGGTCGATTACGCCGAATACGGCGGCGCGCCGCTACTGGGCCTGCGCGGCACCGGCATTGTCTGCCACGGCCGTTCGAGCGCGGTGGCGATCAAGAACGCGATCCGGGTGGCGACCGAACTGGTGCAGAACCGGGTCAACGACCATATCATGGAACTGCTGGCCGCCGATGATTTCCTCAGTCTCCGGGCCGATGAATTGGACGAAGAGCCGGCCGGGGCGGCCCCGTGAGCCGGACGGTGATTGTCGGCACCGGCTCCGCCTTGCCGCAACGGGTGTTGAGCAATGCCGACCTGGAGCGGATGGTGGAAACCTCGGACGAGTGGATCACCACCCGCACCGGGATCAAGACCCGGCGGATCGCGGGGGCCGGGGAGGAAACATCCCGCCTGGCCGCCGCTGCCGGGCGCCGGGCTCTGGAGATGGCCGGTCTGGCCGCAACCGACCTTGACCTGATCGTGGTCGGCACCATCACCCCGGAGATGACCATGCCCTCGGCCGCCTGCCTGGTCCAGCAGGAACTGGGCGCGACCAATGCCTTTGCCTTTGACCTCAATGCCGCCTGTTCCGGCTTTCTTTACGCCCTGGACGTGGCCGACAAGTATGTCCGCCATGAGCCCGCCTTTAAAGCCTTGGTGATCGGGGCGGAAACCCTCTCCACCCGGGTGGACTGGCAGGACCGCAACACCTGCGTCCTTTTCGGCGACGGGGCCGGAGCCTGCGTGGTCACCGGCAACAGCGGCGAGCGCGGCTATCTGGCGGCCAAGCTCTTTGCCGACGGTTCCTTGTGGGAATTGCTGCACCTGGAAGGGGCGGCCAGCCGTAATCCCGATCTTTTGCGGCCGGGGCAGGCCGATGCCGCGATCAAAATGACCGGCCGCGAGGTTTTCAAATACGCGGTGCGGGCCATGGGCGACGCCTGCCGGCAGGTGCTGTCTCAGGCCGGGGTAACGGCCGGGGAGGTGGCTCTGGTCATCCCCCATCAGGCCAATATCCGGATCATCAAAAGCCTGGCCGAACACCTCTCCCTGCCCCTGGAAAAAATCTATGTTAATGTGGACAAATATGGTAATACATCGGCGGCAACCATCCCCATCGCCCTGGATGAGGCCAATCGGGCCGGGCGGTTGCGGGAAGGAGACCTGCTTTTGCTTTGCTCCTTTGGTGGCGGTTTCACCTGGGGGGCCACGTTAATCAGATGGTAACCCGGAGAATAAACTCCGATTTTTTTTATATGGGGTGGCCGTGGACTATTTTTTGACCGAAGAACAGCGGATGATCGTCGATCTCGCCCGCCAGATCACCGACGAGCGGATCATTCCGCGCCGGGCCGAGTTTGATGAAAGCGAGGAATATCCCCGCGAAATCCTTACCGCCATGGGTCAGGCCGATCTTTACGGCCTCTACATCCCCGAAGCCTACGGCGGCTTCGGCGGCGGTTGTTTTGAAATGGTACTGGCCCTGGAGCAGATCGCCCGGGGTTGCACCGGGATGGCCACCGCCTTTGCCGCCAGCGGCCTGGGCGCCTATCCGATTTTGATCTCCGGCAGCGAGGAGTTGAAGCAAAAGTACCTGCCCCAGATCGCCTCCGGCCGCAAGTACGCGGCCTTTGCCCTCACCGAAGCCGGGGCCGGCAGCGATGCCTCCGGGATTCAGACCACCGCCCGTCTCGATGGCGACCACTGGGTCTTGAACGGCACCAAGCAATGGATCACCAATGCCGGCGAGGCCGGGATCTACACCGTGATCGCGATCACCGACCGTAGCAAGGGGGCGCGGGGCGCCACCATGTTCGTGGTCGAGGACACCGACCCCGGCTTTTCCTGGGGGGCCAAGGAGAAAAAACTCGGCATCCGCTGTTCCTCCACCCGGGAGCTGATCTTCAAGGATTGCCGGATTCCCGCCGACCGGGTGATCGGCAAGGTCGGGATGGGTTTTATCACCGTGATGAAGACCCTCGACCTTTCCCGGCCCGGCATCGCGATTCTCGGGGTCGGGCTCGGCCAGGGGGCCCTGGACGAAGCGGCCCGCTACGCCAAGCAGCGGGTCCAGTTCGGCAAACCGATCATCTCCTTCCAGGCAGTGGCCCATATGTTGGCTGACATGGCCATTCAGGTGGAGGCGGCCCGGGCCTTGGTTTACGCCGCCGCCCGCCACATCGACGCCCATCCCGGCCAGGCCTCCAAGGCCGCTTCCATGTGCAAGGTGTTCGCCACCGACATGGCGATGAAGGTGGCGGTGGACGCGGTTCAGGTCATGGGCGGCTACGGTTTCATGCGGGAATACCCGGTGGAAAAGATGATGCGCGACGCCAAGATTCTCCAGATTTACGAAGGCACCAACCAGATTCAGCGCAACGTCATCGGCCAGGAACTGAACAAGGAGTACACCTGATCCATGAAGATCGTGGTCTGCGTAAAACAGGTGCCGGACGCCAAGGATGT
>DIKC01000054.1 GCA_002421565.1 Desulfobulbaceae bacterium UBA5628
GAACTATTGAAACTCTAAACTCCAGTTTTTAACGTATTGTGGCCACTTTTGCAGCCCGCAGGGCGCCCGCGCTACTTCCGGTACACCTCGATTCCTGCCCGTATTTCTTCGCGGGTCAGCGGCCGTTCATCTTCGTTCTTTCCGTCCCAAACATATGGTGCTTTGGCGCGTACTTTCGCCGCATCCGTCTTACTCTTGCCGCGCCTTTGTGCCGCACGCATTTTGTCAGTGGTCGTTGAGGTCATTCCTTAACTCGGTGTCATTTTTTGCGGACCAGCACCGACCAGGCGCCGTCTTCCAGTTGCTTCTGTTCCAGGATTTCGTGGCCTTCCTTGAGTACCGAGCCGGGGACGTTGTTGATCGGCGGGCCGTTGTCGAGGATGATTTCCAGCACCTGGCCGGATTCCAGGGCTGACATGGCCACCTTGGTGTAAACCAGATTCATGGGGCAGTTTACCCCCCGCAGGTTCTTGCTGGCCGCTATTGCCGGTTGCTCTGTCATGACTTGCTCCTCACGATTATGATTTCTTCCTCTTGCGCTTCGCCCTGGCTGATGCGAAAGCCGCGCACCGCGTTGGGGGCGGGAAGCAGGCTGACGATCACGTAAAGCATGGTCGGGTCAAGGGCCAGGCGAATGTCTTCCTCCGAGGGCCGGGCCGGGGTTTCCGGGTGGCTGTGGTAAACCGCCGCTGTTTGCAGCCCCTCTTCCCGCATCCGGCGGATGGCCGCGAACTGTTCGGCCGGGTTCATGGTGAAATGATCCGGGGCGCGGTCCATGTTGGTCAATTCAAAGTGATGGCGCACCACTCCGTCGGGGCCGGCGGCCAGGTAGCCGCACGCCTCGTTGGGCATTTCCCGGCGGCCGTGGGCCATGATCGCCGCTACGATTTCTTCGCTTATTTTCAGCATTTCGGCGCTCTCCCGCTCAATGCTTGAGGGCGCAGGCGGTCTGCTCGTAATCCACCAGTTCGGTGATGGTGGGATTGGCCCCGCAGACCGGGCAGTCGGGCTGCCGCCGCAGGGGGATTTTGCGGAAATTCATCGCCGCCGCGTTGAAGGTGAGCAGGGAGTCGGTGAGCAGTTGCCCGATCCCAATGATATGCTTCAAGGCCTCGGCCGCCTGGATGGTTCCCAGCATCCCGGCAATCGCCCCCAGCACCCCGGCCTGGGAGCAGGTCGGCACCGCGTTGGCTGGCGGCGGCTGGCGGAAGGAGCAGCGGTAGCAGGCGGAACGCCCCGGCAGCACGGTCATGGTCTGGCCGTCGAAGCGGAGAATGCCGCCGTGGGAATAGGGGATGTTCTCCATCACGCAGGCGTCGTTGACCAGGAATTTGGTGGGGAAGTTGTCGGTGCCGTCGATCACGAAGTCGTAGTCGCGGACCACTGCCCGGATATTGTCGGCGCAGAGCAGCATTTCCAGGGGGTTGACCGTGATCTCCGGGTTGATCGCCTTCATCTTGGCGGCGGCGGAAATTACCTTTTCCCGGCCGATGTCGTCGGTGAAATGGGCGATCTGGCGCTGGAGGTTGGAAATATCCACCCGGTCGTTGTCCACGATCCCGATGGTACCGATCCCGGCTGCCGCCAGGTAGAGGGCGGCCGGGGCGCCCAGGCCGCCGGCCCCGATGATCAGCACCTTGGCGTCGGAAATCTTCTCCTGCCCCTCAAGGCCCACTTCCTGGAGGATGATGTGGCGGCTGTAGCGTTCGAGTTGCGCTTCCGAATATCTCATGTTTGCTCCTGATGGATGTTTAGAGCCCGGCTAAGGCCTGGCTCAGGTCGTCTTGCAGATCCGCGGCATCTTCCAGGCCGACGGAAAGCCGGATCATGGTCGGCCGCACCCCCATCTCCGCCTGCGCCCGCGGGCTGAATTCATTGAAGATGGTCGTGGCCGGATGGAGGGCCAGGCTCTTGTTGTCGTTGATGTTGGTGGCCCGCTTGATCAGGCGCAGCCGGTCGATGCAGGCAAAGCACCGTGCCTGGTCGGCCAGATCAAAGGTGAGAATGCCGCCGTAGCGCCCTCCGAATTGCCGTTTGGCAAGCTCATGGCCGGGGTGTTGCGGCAGGCCCGGATAATTGACCGCTTGCACCTCCGGCCGTTCTTGGAGGACACCGGCCAGTTCCAGGGCAGTGGCGCAACTGCGCTCGATCCGCAGGTTCAGGGTTTCCAGCCCCAGGGTGTGGAGATAGGCGGCATGGGGAGCCAGGCAGGCCCCCAGGTTGCGGTTGATTTCCCGCCGCAGGGTGGCGAGCAGGGCGAACGGCCCGAATTTGGCGGCCTGGGAGGCAAGACGGGGCGAGCGCGACCAGTCGAAAAGGCCGTGGTCGATGATCAGGCCGCCCACGGCGGTGCCGCCTCCGGAAATATATTTGGTGCTGGAGATGATCTCCACATCCACCCCCAGTTCCCGCCCCCGGCAGAGATAAAAGGTGGGGGCGGTGTTGTCGAGGATCAGCGGCACCCCCCGTTCCTTGGCCACGGCGCTGATTGCCGCCAGGTCGGCCACTTCCAGTTGGGGGTTGGTGATGCTTTCAAGAAAGATCGCCCTGGTGCCGGCATCGATGGCCGCCGCCACTTCGGCGGGGCGGGTCATGTCCACGAATCTGCTTTCCAGGCCCCAGGGGGCGAGGGTGTGGGTGAGCAGGGAAACGGTGTTGCCGAAGAGAAAACGGCTGGCCACGATATTGCTGCCGTTGCCGCCCAGGGTGAGGATCAGATTGGCGATGGCGGCCATCCCGGAGGCAAGGGCCACGACCCCGGTGCTGCCGGTGAGATCCCGCACCCGGCCTTCCAGTTCCGCCACCGTCGGGTTGCTGATCCGGGAATAGGAGTGGAGCGGCCGGCGGCCGGCAAAGGCGTCGGCAATCTCGGCGGCGCCGGCAAAGCTGAAGGCTACCGTATCATGAACCGGCGTCCGCAGCGGCGTCGAGGCCCCGCCTGCTTCCGGTGTTCCGGCCCCGCCGCCGTGCAGTGCTTTGGTGGCAAAACCGCTCACGCAGCTCCCCCGCCCATGAAGTACAGGAACTCCACCGTATCGTTTTCCGCCAGAACCAAATCATCGTATTGGGGCCGGGCGACAAAAGCGCCGTTGACCTGCACCGCCACCATGTCCGGCGATTCCACCTTTTGTTCCTTGAGGACATCCATCACCGTCAGGCGGTCGCCGGCAATTTCCCGCGCTTCGCCGTTGATTGTCAACTTCATGCTTATCTCCTTGGAATTTTAACGAGGGGCTTTCTCTCACTCCGTGCCAGTTGGGCGGCTCCCGGCAATACCGGGAAAAGCTGCGTCATGCCTGGCCATGAGGCCTTATTGTTGTCGAAGTTTTATGCCATTGTTTGGCGAATTTTACCATGATTTTTTGCCGTTGCCGATAAAAGTCGCATCGGGTTGCATCAGGGGAAAGGCTACCGTCCGGGGCGATTACCGGTTATATTCGCCCGGAGTGCATGTGGTTGGTAATTTTTCAAGCAGGGAGAGAAGAGCGATGGACGAGGATTTACCCCGGTTTTACGCCCTGGTGCTGGCGGCGGGCAAGGGGACCAGGATGCGATCCGACCGGGCCAAGATGCTGCACGAGCTTGCCGATCAACCGATGATCGAGCATGTTCTGGCTAGCATTGGGGCGCTGCAACCGGCGGCCACGGTGGTGGTGGTCGGTCATCAGCGGGAGGAAGTGGCGACGGCGGTTGCCCATCGCGGGGTGCGGATCGCGGTTCAGGAACAGCAGCTCGGCACCGGCCATGCGGTGCTGGCGGCCGCTGATCTGCTGCAAGAGCATGACGGCACCATCCTGATTATCTGCGGCGACACCCCCCTGATTCGGCCGGCCACCCTGCGGGCGATGCTGGCGGCCCATCGCCGGGCGGGCGCTGTTTTAACGGTGCTGACCACCAAGCCGGCCAATCCCTTTGGTTACGGCCGGATCGTCACCGACCGGGAGGGGAGAATCACCGCGATCGTGGAGGAGCGGGACGCCGATGGCGACCAGAAACGGATCAGCGAGATCAACGCCGGCATCTACTGCGTGGAATCAACCTTTCTTTGGCCCGCCCTGGCCCGGATCACCACCGACAACCAGCAGGGGGAGATGTATCTCACCGACATCGTCGGGATCGCCAACCGCGACGGCCATCCGGTGGGCCGCTGGCTCTGTCCCGACCCCGACGAGGTGTTGGGGGTTAATTCCCGGGAGGAACTGGCCCAGGCCCATGCCATTCTGCAAAAACGCGGCGCCGGGAAAGCCTTGACTTCTTCCGGCTCGGGGCAGTAGATTGTAGCCTTCGAGATCGCTTGAAGCTTTTTTGCTATTTATCCAATTATTCGATTATTGCAGGAGTTGGCCGATGTCCCACGTTGATGATCTTACCCGGTTGGAAAAAATAGTTAATAAATTGCTGGCCGGCCTGGATGCGGTTCGGGCGGAAAACCAGACCCTTAAACAGGAACTGGCCGCCTTGAGGGAGGAAAAATCCCAGGTTCGGCAACGGGTCGGCGGCCTGATCGAGTCGATCGAGAAGTGGGAAAAGGAGTTTGCCGAGCAGGCGTGAGTCGGGCCGGCGGCAGCGCCGATAAAACCTATTGCTAACCATGATCCTTTTTGGTAACCCTTACCTCAGGGAGTAGCTCTTGCAACGGTTGGTGAAGTTCGAGGTGATGGGGCAGGAATACCCGCTCCATACCGATGCCCCGGAGGAGGACGTGCGGGAGATTCTGCAACTGGTCAAAAGCCAGTTGGAAAAATCCGCCCCGGCCGGCTCCCATCTCCTTCCGACCAACAAGTTGGCGATTCTCGCCAGTTTGAATATGGCCGCCCTGTATGTGGGGCTGAAACGCGAGTATCAGGAATACCGGCGGCAGGTCGAGGCTCAGATCGACCGGCTGGCCGAGCAGGCGGAGAGAGTCGCGGAATAACCTTTCCCCTGCCTTGTTGGTGAACGGGCAGATAATTTCGAGCCAACATTGACATTGAGGGTGACCTCGCTGTTTCTCGCAAGGAAGTCGGTTCGCCGAAGTCCTTAAGGGAGATACGGGTACCGCCCACCTAACTCAGTTAGGTTCGATGTCACTGTCCGGGAGCGGCAAGGCGGGGGATTTTTTGGTCATGCCCCGTCCTTTTTTGAGGACGGTTGATATATATGTTTTACGGAGAGCGGCCGGTTTGGACTGGGGCGCTTTCCGCTGGATGGACGGAAAGGAAGATTTGTTTTTCAGTGCCGCCCGACCGGAAGTACGGACGGCGCCAAGTGATATTGAGGAAATCGGGGCCTGTTTCGGCCGTGTTGCAGGCGTAAATACCGAATGAGAGGCTGTAAGCCTGTCATTCGGATGATCCTTTTTCCTTTTCCCTTGAGTTCTTCTTCTTTTCTTTCCTCCCTTTGCTTGTCAGTTTGACTACCCGGGCCGTCGTCCTTTGGGGCGCGTCACGATAAACCTTATCCAGGGAGGATTCCCGTGTCCAACATTATATTACTCATTGTTATCGGGCTGATCGCAGCCGGAGTCGGGCTGGCGGCCGGCTTTCTGCTGCGGAAAATGACGGTCGAGGCCCGGAAGGCCCATGACCAGGCCCAGGGGCGGAAGCTGATTGAAAACGCCCTGGCCGAGGCGGAACGGATCAAGAAGGAAGCTCTCCTGCAAAGCCGGGATGAAGCCTTGCAACTCAAGCAGGAGGCGGAAAAAGAGGTTCGGGAGCGCAAAAAAGAGGTAGTCGAAGAGGAAAAGCGGCTGATCCAGAAGTTGGATCAGATGGAACGCAAGATCGATATCCTTGATCAGCGGGAAACGGAACTGCTGAAAAAGGAACAGGCCCTGGGCCGGGAAGAGGAAAAAGTCCAGCAGCGGGGCAAGGAGATCGACCGCCTGATCGAAGAGCAGCGCAATCAGTTGGAGCGGATTTCCGGGATTTCGCGGGACGAGGCCAAACAGCTTTTGATCGAGAGCATCGAAAGCGAGGCCCGGATGGAAGCGGCCAAAAGCGTGGTCAAGATCGAAAACGAAATGAAG